>JAGGVC010000129.1 GCA_021158185.1 bacterium
AACTTAATGATCGCTCTTGCCGCTCATATGGAAATCGTGCGTACGGATCGCGGGTACGACCGCGCCGCCTCCGAAGAATGCGCTGTTGAAGCGGGTTTCCGCAGATATCATATCGCACTTGGCGAGCGATTCGAGCGCGTTCTGCGTCCAGCGGAAGTTCGTCAGTCCGCTCACGATTTCGCCGTTCTCGATCAGGAACGTGCCGTCGCGCGTAAGCCCTGTAAACACGGTTTTCATCGGATCAACTATGTTGGAATAGTGGAAGCGGCTCACGAGAATACCGCGATCTGTCGCGCTGATCATCTCGTCCTTGCTGCTCTCGCCGGGGCTCAGGATCATATTCAGCGGGAATGCACCCCAGCTTCCCAGGCTGTGACCGGTTGTTATCGTATTCGCTTTGCGGCACGTATCGCGGCTGTGCGCGATCGCGCGCGCGATTCCATTTTCGATGATAACCAGGCGCTGCTTCGGCATCCCTTCGAAGTCGAACGGGAATCCGAACGTGCGCGGGTCGGTAGCATCGTCGATGATCGTAATGCTGTCGCCCGTCACCTTCTCGCCGAGCCTGCCCTTGAGGAAGCTTTCGCCCTCGTTGAACTCCTTGCCGCCGAAACCTGTCCACGCGAAGAACATAAGCCAGGTTGCGACGGCTTCCTCTTCGAGAATTACCGTATAGCGGCCCACCGGAAGATCGGAGCGCGGGTTTTCGCCCATCTTTGCCTTCTTTGCAGCTTCTTCGGCCAGTACAGGAATGTCGAGCTCGCGCAGCCTGCGCGCCGTTCCTTCGGCATACCCGCTCGATGTCGGACCGGTCATCAGGATCGTATAATTCGCTGTAGTAGTACTTGCAATCGCGCTCATCCCCCTGGCCGAGAAAATTCCGAGCGTATTCGAGGCTGTGGAAAGCGTGCCGGCGGCTTCATATCCTTCCGGAACTTTTTCAAAGCCCTGCCTGACAAGGATCGCGCGCCGCGATGGCGAGCATTCCGCAGTGCCCTCGCCGAACTCAGGCGTGAACGCGTATGAATACGGGCCTTCGGCACTCGGCAGGAACTCGGGATCGTCGGGGAGAATCTTTGCAATGTTAACGGCATCCTCGACAGCCTGCTTCAAAACATCGGATTCAAGGCTGTTCACCGATACCTTGCCCCATCGCGCCCCGACCGCGCATCGCACGGTGATCTCTGCGTTTTCCTCGTGATGATTTTGGTGAATCTGGTTGTTGGCAAAGCGCGTAAGCGCGCTTCTGGACGCGCTGACGGTTATCTCCGTGTCATCGGCTGGACTGCCCGCGATAATATCCATTATTCGTTCGGTGATGAAGTTCTCGTAATCCACATGTGTCATCTCACGGTAAACTGACATTTTCCGACCTCCCTTTAACCTCTCACTCCAACTTCAACGCCGCGGAAGCGCGCGGGCGCGGTGCCGTGCGCGACATGCGCGGTCTGGCTGGGCTGTCCCTTGCCGCAGTTCGGCGTTCCCCATATCACCCAGTGGTTGCGGTTACACACGGCGTCCAACCCGCCCCAGAACTCGGTTGTGATGCCGGTGTAGTTCGAATTCTTGTATACCTGGCCGAGTTTGCCGTTCTTGATCTCGCGTGCAAGCTCGCAGCCGAACTGGAAATTAACGCGCCTGTCGTCAATGCTCCAGCTCTTGTTCGTCTCAAGATAGAAGCCCTCGTCGGTATCGGCGATGAGATCGTCGAACTCCCATTCGCCGGGTTCAAGGTTGATGTTCGTCATTCGGATTATCGGCGCGCGGTTCCAGCCGTCGGCGCGATTCGTGCCGTTGCTGCGCTGGCCGACAATCGGCGCGGTCTCACGGTTCGTCAGGTAGTTGAGGAACAGCCCGTCCTTGATTATGTCAACCCGCTGAGCTTTTACGCCGTCATCGTCGTAGCCGAACGAGCCGAGTCCTCCCGGCAGAGTCGCATCCGCGGTAACGTGCAGTATATCGCTTCCGTACTTCAGCTTGCCCTGCTTTTCGAGGGTTACGAAGCTCATGCCGGCGTATGCAGCTTCGCTTCCAAGCACACGGTCAAGCTCGACAGGATGCCCGATTGATTCGTGCACCTGGAGTCCTAGCTGCGCGCCCTCGATGATGATCGTCGTTGTCTTGTGCGGAAGTTCAGGCGCGGACAGAAGCATTACCGCTTCACTCGCGATCCTCTCCGCATTGTCGCCGATCGCGTACGGCTCGATAAGCTCCCAGCCGCCGGTGTGGAACTGGCCGCGGAAGCTGTTTGGATAGCAGCGGCGCTGCATCTCTCCGTCCTTGATCGCTACAGCTTCGATCCCTGCGCCGGTTTCGGTAATCGTCTGCTCGATCAGCGCGCCCTCGGTCGATGCAAAGACCTGTTTCTCCTTGAAGGAGTCCATCGAGCTTGTGGCGTTCGTCAGGCCTTTCACCCCGCGCATCTGCTTGTCCCACTCGAAAAGCAGATTCACCTTCTCCGCTATCGACCATTGGAAAGGATCCTTCACGACCTTGGTTTCATACGTGCCGGATTCGGGCGGGCTGTCGTCGATGATTACGTCCTTCTGCTTTGCAGTGGCACTGGCAACCGCTATTTCCATCGCAAGCTTCGTAATCCGCTCGATTTCCGCACGCGCCGTCGAATGGCTCGCTGCGAATCCCCAGCACCCCTGATGAAGAACCCGCACGCCGAAGCCGATGTCGGTGATGTTGGAAATGTTCTCCACGCGCCCGTTCTTCACGGTAATAGACTCACGTTTGAGCTCGATTACCCGAATATCGCCATACTGAATCCCCGTGCGCCGGGCGTTCGCAATGAAATACTGAGCTAAATCCTTCATCAAATCCTCCCAAACTGCAATTGCCCAAGCCCCCACGTCCGAGGGCACAAGGCGTTATCCGGCGTTTCACGCGGCCAGAAGCCGCTTGAGCATATCCACTTCGTCAAAACAGCTGCACCGTAGTGAGCCGCCTCAAGTGTAATTCATTTGGTCGCCAATTTCAACTAAGCCGCAATAGAATGAAAACGTCGGTGTCTTCGCCGGCGATATTACAGGATCCTGTCACGGCTCCTTGAACGCGGGCTTTTTGCAAAGAAAAAAGACCCGGCGGACGGACGCCGCATGCTCCTCACGCTTACCGATAAAGGCAGGCGCGTCCATTCCGACATCGATAAGATCAGCATCGAGCTTTATTCAAGCTGGCTCAAGCACATCCCGATGCGCGACCGAGCCG
>JAGGVC010000134.1 GCA_021158185.1 bacterium
GCGGTTACAACATAGCCGTCTGCTTCAAGCGAAGCAATAACGGGTGCAGCATTAAGCGGCGCAGCGATCGCAAACTCGAATGTCTCCTCCGCAGTCTTCGACTCTGCGGTTTCGCCCTCGCCGATAGTCTCGGTCACTATAACCGAGCCGGTTGCCGTGCCTTCGGCGTCAAGATGAACATCGATTGCAGCGGTTTCATCACCACCGGTAACTGTACCCCAAGCGCCGTCAAGGGTCCACGCATAAGTGAGCGTACCCTCTCCGGTGGCGGCAGCCGTTACTGTAACAGTAACGTCATCGCCTACATAGTACGGGGCGGCGGGTGCAATCGTAATGCCCGTAATGGACGGTCCGAGCCAGCCCGCTGCCGTGATAAGTACGCCGTTCTTTGTGGCGCACGATGCAATAAGCATCAGGACCAAGGTCCACGAGATCGTAAACAAAACAAGATTCCTTCTCACAACATTTCCTCCTTAAGCAAATGGAAATTCGAATGAAAACACATTACGCCAGGTTCGGCGATTATAGCCAAACAACAGAGCAAAATCAACCGCTTACGGCGGTCTGCATCTTTTCTTCACATCCTCCAATGGCACCCCTCCCTCATGCGGAGTACCGCACAGTAACCACAATATCCCCAAGTGCGGTGATATGGATTGTACCAGAATCAGAACGAACCTTCAACCTCCATACCTCCGGAACTCAAGGCGGTATTATAAACCCAAAATGCGTGAAATTTCAACCGTCAGTGAAAAAAGCGCGATTATCGATTCGCTTCGAACTCAATCTCAAATTCAAATAGCATTCAAATTCCGTTGCTGGTGAGGGCTAAGCGCGATTTTCGCATTTATACCGGTTGTCAGTTTCCAGCGTAGAATTTATGAATTTGTACGTTCGCGGAAGCGCGCAACGGTCGCGGAGCTTGTCATTCCTGCAAATCCTCAAGCCTTTCGAGGAATAACATGAGTTTCGGCGCAACTTCAGAATCGAGCTGAACGCCCAAATCCACAAGATCGTTTTCCTTCAACTCAGCCTTGCGGTCGAGAAGCGTTATCTTCTGAACCCAGGATGGTCGTCCGCTCCTGAATCTGAATCTGAAAGCATTCTTGTGTCGCATATACTCGACGGAAGAAATTCCGACACTTTCCGCCATCAACTTTATGGCAATAACGGCAAGCAGGTTTTCTACGGCCTCGGGCGGCTTTCCGAATCTGTCCTCAAGTTCGGAGCGAAAGTCATCAATCTCGGAAAGATTCAGACCTGCGATTCGTCTAAGGAGATCGAGCCTCAAGACCGAGTCCTCAATGTAATCGGGCGGAATGAATGCTGGAATGGGAACATCCACCACGCAGCCCGCTCTCTCTTCTTCGAATGCATCCAGCAGCGCGCCTTCATCGAAATCGTCCAAATCGTCAAGCCCATATGCCCCTTCGCGCACGGCTTCGAACGAGTCGTGCAGGATTTCGAAGTAATAGTCGTAGCCGACATGCGCGGCAATCCCGCTCTGCTCGGTGCCGAAGATGTTCCCGGCGCCGCGCAGCCTCAGATCGCTCTGAGCGATTTCGTAGCCCGAGCCGAGGTATGCGTAGTTATAGATCGAGTGAAGCCGCCCCTGTGCATCCGGCGTGAGGCCGCGCTCCGGCTCATGGAAGAAGTACGCATACGCTTGCACATGACTCCGTCCGACGCGCCCTCGCAGCTGATGCATCTGAGCCAGTCCGAGATTTTCCGCCTTGTCAACGATGAGAGTATTCACATTCGGAATATCAAGCCCGTTTTCGATTATTGTGGTTGCAAGAAGGATGTGGAATGCGCCGATGGCGAACGTATTCATTATTTCTTCGAGAGCGTCTTCCTTCATCTGTCCGTGAGCGATTGTGATCTTGGCTTCTGGAACGAGATGTTCGAGTTCGGCTTTGAAAAGCTCGATGTCCTCGACGCGGTTGTGGAGGAAATAAATCTGTCCGCCGCGCCCTATCTCGCGTAGGACCGCGTCGCGCGCGATCTGTCTGTCGTATTCACCGACGTATGTCCTGACCGGCTTACGATCTACAGGCGGTGTTTCGATGAGTGACACATCCCGCATTCCGACGAGCGACATATGCAGCGTGCGCGGAATCGGCGTCGCAGTCAACGTCAGCGAATCCACGCCGGGAAATTTCATTTTGAGCCTTTCCTTCTGCTTTACACCGAACCGCTGCTCCTCGTCTATGACGAGAAGCCCGGGGCTTTTTGGCTTTACATCCTTCGAGAAAATCCTGTGCGTTCCGATAAGCACATCCACTTTTCCGGCGTTGAAATCGGCAACGATCGCCTTTTGATCCCTGGGCGAAAGGAATCGCGACAGCATTTCAACCCTGAACGGGAATGCAGCGAACCTCCGCCTGAAGGTATGGTAATGCTGGTCGGCCAGAATCGTTGTCGGGCACAATACGAGCACCTGCCTGTCGTTCTGACACGTGAGAAACGCTGTACGGAGCGCTATCTCGGTTTTGCCGAAGCCGACATCACCGCAGATAAGCCTTTCCATCGGGCGCGACGCCTCCATATCCTCGCGCACGGCGTCCCAAGCTTCCCTTTGATCCGGTGTGAGCTCGTAAGGAAATGCCGCACCGAATTCGTCGAGCCAGCCCTCGCTGTCGCAGTAGCTCATTCCCGACATATCAGCACGTTTTCTGTACAACTTGAACAACCTGAGTGCGAGCTTGATGGAGTCCTTGCGGATTTTCCGCCGGATCTTCTTCCAAGTGCGGCGTCCGAGGTTGTTCAGCTTCGGCGCATTTCCATCGAATCTGTATCTGCGAACGCGGTCGAGCTGGTCGACCGGAACGTACAGCTTGTCCTTGCCCTCATACTCGATTTCAACATAGCTTCGCCTGATACCACCGACTTCCTGATCGGAGAGCGCAACAAATCTACCGACACCATAATCAATGTGTACTACGTAATCACCGATCTTTATCTCGTCAACCGCTTTTATACCGCCCTTCTCGTATCGGCGCGGCCTCTTTGTAACCGTGTCCTCGATTTCCCCGAAGATCTCCGCGTCGGTTATCAGATGTCCGGCATCAGGGAAGGAAAAGCCCCCGGGCAGGATGGCCTTGTTAACGGCAGTGCCGGTTATGCCTTCTTCCTTCAGTTTTTCCTGCAAACGATCTGCAAACTGGCTTGTGATCCACACTTCGTTTGCCTGCTCTCCCATCGCGGACAGCGTCGCGGTCAGGAATCCAAGTCTGAATTTTGCAGAGCTCGGCGTGCCCAGGCGCAGGTCGGCCGCGGGTACTTCGGAATGAGCGAAGTCGAAGCTGTTCGTCAGAATAAGCGACAGATCGCCGCCAGAAATCAGGCGATGATTCCTGAAATAATCATAGAGCTTCTCGTCCGGCGCGATGTAGTAATCATCGAGCTGTGTGATAGAGAGCGCGCTTTTTCGCCATTCAAGGAATCGCTCCTCCCAAAATCTGAGATACGTCCGCAGTTCCCCTTCGACTAGCGCCTCGTCGTGAATCAGCAGCGAAGTGCCATTTGGGAAATAATCGAGGAGCGTATAGTCGCCTGAAAAGAGTGGCGAGTAGAATCCTGCGCGGTTGAAGTCGGTCCCGATTCGAATACGCTCGATGTCTTCCTCTATGACCTCGGAAAGTTTCTTAACCGATGCAGGCAGCCTTGAACCATATTCACCGACGTATTCGTCGAGTCTTGTTTTTACGAGATCCGCAGCGCGCATCGCGTCCTCGCCGTGCACCGCGCGCGCGCGCGCCGGGAGTATCACTGCTTCGCCTGCACCTTCAAAGCTGCGCTGGGTTTCCGGGTTAAACCTGCTTATTTCCTCGATCTCATCACCAAAGAAGTCGATCCTTATCGGAGATGCAGCACCCACAGGGAAAACATCCACGAGTCCGCCGCGGATCGAAAACTGTGCAGGTGCGAAAACGAGATTCGCGCGCTCGTAGCCGAAATCGGAAAGCCGCTCTGCAAGCTCGATGGTCGATATGCTTGTTCTGACGCCGAACCTTCCCGTATCCGACGCACCCGCGGCGCACAGCGCGAGCTTTGCATCTCTCACCGTTTCAGGATCGGGCAGCCGTCTGAAGATCGCAGCGGGCGTTGTGAATATCACGCATACATGTTCCCTGAGCATCAGGTCGAGTGCGAGCCGCCTTTGTGCGGTCGTTTCGATATCAGGGATTGCAAAATCGAATATGTTTGAGGGCTCGAAATCGGGATAAAGGAGGAAATCATCGTCGCGCTCGTACTTATCCGTAAGAAGACGCCATGCCGTAATAACATGTGCGCGCGTACTCTCGGCCTGCCTCCCGGATTCGCACAAAACGATCAGCGGGCGCGTTTTCGCGCGCGCGAACATATACGCGATAAGGAAATGTCGCGCGGATCCGCGCACGTTTGCAGCCTGGAAAATACCCGCGCGCGTCTCCCGCGCCGCAAGCGTATCTTCAAAAAGGTTCCTCAGTCTGATAGCGAGACTATGCATCAGCCGTAACATTACCTCACGCGTTTTTATTAAACAAGTATTTCGCAAGCAGTCGTCCGCCTTGATCGTACAGCAACATCGCGTCTGCGTTGCGGTATCGGTATTGCGGGCACAAGGCGACTGCTTTCGGCTCAGTGCTATAATCCCGAATCCTGATGGGTTTTTGATCTTTCTCGATCATTTCCCAGATCATCCATCAGCTGATCGAACATAAGCAGACATGGTTTCGAGGTGTGAAAATGAAAGGCATATTAAAAAAGGTTACAACCTGGTTCATAAGCGGACTAATTACGATTCTGCCGCTCGCTCTCACGATCGGGCTTCTCGGATGGATATACACCAAAATAGTTTCGCTTTTCGGAAAGGACTCTGCGATAGGACGCATTCTCGTAAGGACAGCAGAAACTCATAACCTTCCGTCCAGTCTGACGATCATATGCGTGTACCTGGCCATAATCGTTCTCATTATTCTTATAGGGGCGTTTGTCCATATTCGCGCGAGGAACCGCGTTTCCGAATGGATCAAGGGCCTGGTGAACCGCTTTCCTGTTATTAACAGCATCTACAATTCCGCAGAACAGGTAGTAGGCATTTTCGGTAAGACGCCCGGCGCTGAAGGACAAGGGGATGATCCCGCGCACGGAAGCAACATTGTACTTGTGCGGTTTGCAAACACGCTTATCCTGGGAATGCTGCCCTCGCAGGACGCTGTAGACATCGGCGGTGTGCCACACTACATGGTCTATTTCCCGTCGACCCCGGTGCCGATGAGCGGCTTCAACTACCTCGTTCCCGCGGACAGCGTCTTTATGACCGAGCTTAAGTTCGACGATCTCACAAAGGTGCTCGTATCGCTCGGAGCACTCGCGCCGCAGACACTCGGCGGAGCAATCGAACTCAAACCGGCATTCAGCCCCGGCAACGCATCCGCCGACCCCGCCGCAATCGAACCCGATGGCGAACAACCGTAGGGCAGCAGGTTTCTTTCTCGCCATTCAATGAATAATGGATGAAGGCGAAAAGCGGTATAGGCACGTTCATCGCAAACCGCTGATCACTTCATGTAGCAGGCCACACGTATGCGCAGTCATTTCCGCGCGTATACGCGCGCAATCGCGAAAAAAACGCGCAATTTCAGCAGGAAGGTGAAACGAAAGAATTTTTAAGATTCCTGCTAAAAACACTTGACAAAGCCAAACTCATAGGTTATTATTGTTCTAGCTTACTAGAACACCAGTGTTTCTTTGAAATCCTTGTGGACTGGTAGCTGAGATCAGGGAAGGCTGTAAGTGAAAATGGAATTTTTAAGTGTCAGGGGTCTTCTGAATAGGCTGTTTCTTATTCGAGCATCAAAGCCTAGCGATGAAGGAAAATCCCAAGCAGCGATTGGGACTTGTTCATTATCAGCCGGGATGGACGATTCAGGAAATGGCGATTCCGCAGGCAACAAGCTTTACGGAGCTGTTAGGGCAGGATCTGAGCATGAGTTGTTTGGTTTAGATGTTTTGTGAAATGACTCAGAAGTTTTGGTCATCGCACTGGAGGAAAAATGCTTGCCAAAGTTTATGTTGTTCTTATTGGCGTATACTCGGTTCTGCTACTATCACGAGCCATCGAGGTTGCAGCTGGGCTAATTTACAGCCACGGCGTGACGCTTCAGAAGGCCGTGAGCTTTCTCGTAGAGTGTTACGAGCTTTCGATCGATTTCGGTGTGAAGCTGTGGTCGATCTGAGATGCGGATGTCGGATGGATTATTCCGATGCAGGCGCTATTAAGGCTTATAAGAAGCGAAGGAGGTTGCCATGAAAAGATGGGAATATGTGAGGATCCAGACGGATGCGCACAAAATCAAGAGTATCGATGACACCGTCGATCAACTTGGCAGAGACGGCTGGGAGCTTGCGGGCGTTATCTACACGCAGTCCTTTGTTCATATGTGGTTTAAGCGTCAGATGAGATAGCGGAAGATCTGGGAGGATTTCAGATGACTGAGTTTCGAATGAGCGTCGATTTCGAAAGCGAAGTGCCGATTTACGTGCAGGTGAAGAACCGAATCCGCATGTTGATCGACCAGGGCGAGCTTAAGCCGGGAACGCAGCTTCCCACGGTGCGTGATCTAGCCGTAGAGCTTGAGATAAACCCGAACACAGTGAGCCGGATCTACGCCGACCTCGAGCGCGAGGGCTACCTTTTCAGGCGTCGGGGAATCGGCACGTTCGCGGTAGATCCGCGTAAAGTGGAAAAGAGTGAGCCGCCGGGGAAGGCACAGCTCGTGGAGACGCTCCGTCAGCTCCGTGCACTCGGCTACAGCTCTCGCCAGATACTCGAAATGACTGCGGAGGTTTTGCGGGAGGTAAAGGTATGATCGGTGCCTTGGCTTTCGTAGAATTTGCAGCGATGCATTTGTACGAGGACGAGATGACATTGGCGTTTTCATTGCTGTTCTTGTAGAAGTGTTTACTGTTCTGATTGCAGTTGCAGCCAAGGCGGGACGTCTTTCGGACCGCAAGGGCTTGATAGGGAGTAAATCCCGATTGTTTAGTGTTTGTAGATACGGAAGAACTCAAAAGGAGAAGGAAATGCCAGTTATGCCTATTGTTACAAGTGGAAGTCGTAGAATTGGTGCCGCGCAGCAGGAAGTCCATATGCACCCGTTTACTGTTTTGTGGGGTGTGGTGCCGAGCATAATCGCGGCAGTTTTCTTTGTTCTCGGCGTCATCAAGCTCGATGTTGGTGAATATGTCCTCGGTTTTACATACCTCGTAATTTTCCTTGTGTTTCTCGGCCTGGGGCTGATCATATTCAACTGCCTTAAGGTCGCGGATCAGTGGGACAGGGTGATTACTCTGCGCTATGGTAGGTTCAAGGCGGTTCAGCAGCCAGGTATTTTTTGGCTCACGCCGTTCGTGGACACGATTGCTAAATGGATCGATACGCGCGTGATGACAGCAGACCTGCTCGCCGAGGAAACGCTTACGAAGGATACCGTTCCGGTTGACGTGGATGCGGTTATGTTCTGGCTGGTGTACGACGCAAAGAAGGCAGCGCTTGAGGTTGAGAATTTCGAGAATGCGGTTACCTGGGCCGCCCAGACAGCATTGCGAGACCTGATCGGAAAGACCGAGCTTGCGGATCTTCTGGTGGGGCGCGAGGAGCTGGACGCAAAGCTCCAGGAGATTATCGACGAACGTACCGAGCCGTGGGGCGTAAGCGTGAGGAGCGTCGAGATCCGCGAGATCAAGATCCCTAAGGATCTACAGGATACTATGAGCCGTCAGGCGCAAGCTGAGCGCGAGAGGCAGGCTCGTGTGATCCTCGGCGAGAGTGAAAAACAGATTGCAGCTAGCTTTGCTGAGGCAGCCAAGGAGTACGTAAACAATCCGACAGCACTGCACCTTCGTGCGATGAACATGCTCTTTGAAGGGTTAAAGGAAAAGGGCAGTCTTATGATCGTGCCTTCGAGCGCCATAGACAGCATGAACCTCGGTGGAATGGTGGGACTCGCTGCGGGCGGCGGAGTGCTGGAGCAGATCACGCAGCACCAAGGTGAAAAGACGGAAGGTAAGAGCGACAGCGTTGTATAGCCGGGCTGATCTTGAAAGAAATCGGCCCCAAATGGTAGATTCGGATCGCGGCTGATCAAGGCAAAATGACTTTGGTCAGCCGCGTGTGCATATCGAATCAGGTAGACGGCGCAAAAATCCTGTTCGACATAAAAGTTCTAAACAAAGAATGATGTTGTCGTGATATAAATATGTGGCATGGAAGCACCTATCCTGGGGATCTCAGTCTGCCTTCAGTTTGCTGCAGCGTTCTTCGCTCTGCGGCTCACGAGAATTACGGGCAGGCGGGCTTCCTGGTACCTCATTTCCTCGGCAATTCTGCTGATGGCCGTAAGGCGAAGCATTACATTGTACGCTGTCTTGACCAGCAATGATCCACGGCCTTTGGACATGCAAGCGGAGATAGTTGCCCTTCTCACCTCAGGTCTTTTACTCATAGGAGTCATACTGATCGCCCCAATTTTCCGATCGTTCAGGCGCATTGAAGAATTGCAGGAATCCGAAAAGAGATTCAGGACGCTTTTCGAAACTTCTACAGAAGGAATTCTTATTGCAGAAACCAAAACAAAGAAGTTTCTCTACTCAAATCCGGCGATATGCCGAATGCTTGGATATTCTGAATCCGAAATGAAGCAAATGGGCGTGGTCGATATTTTTTCTGGGAATGCAATTGAGTATGCAGTCTCCGAATTCGAGGCTCTGGAACGGAAAGAAAAAACCCATGTTACAGACCTTCGGTGTCTGACTAAGGATGGCAGGATAATTATTTCTGATATGTCGGCTACGATCATTCCGGTTGATGGGAAGGAGTGCATTGTAGGCTTTTTTAGCGATGTAACAGAGCGGAAGAAGGCCGAGGAAGCGCTCAAGTGGAGCTGGGAGCGATATAGGCTCTTCATCAAGAATTTTCAGGGAATCGCGTACGAAGCGGATATCCTGACATTCAAACCAACCTTGTTTCATGGCAAAATAATGGATATCACTGGCCATTCAGCGGATGAGTTCCTGAATGACAAGATCACCTGGGTGGGGCTTATCCATCAGGATGATCTGGCATCGGTGATGCAGGAGCGAAAGAAGCTTGTATTAACTCCGGACTATGTTGCAAATTCAGAATATCGAATCCGCCGCAAAGACGGGCAGATCCGCTGGATTAACGACATTGCTGTTGTCGTCAGGTCGGGAACATCTGAAGCCACAAGAATCCAGGGCACGATTTTCGATATCACAGAGCGCAGGGAGCTTGAGAAAAAGCTGCTTCAATCACAGAAGCTTGAAGCGGTGGGTCTCCTCGCCGGCGGCGTGGCGCATGATTTCAACAACATTTTGACCGGAATTATGGGCTATGCGGATATTCTTGCCGATGAACTGGGCATGGACAGCTCTCTCATCAGTGAAGCAGAAGAGATAAAAGGTGCAGCCATTCGTGCGGCAGATCTCACGAGCAGGCTTCTAGCATTTAGCCGCAAGCAGGTTATTCAGCCAATCAATATCAGATTGAACGAGTTGATTAATGATATATGTAAGCTCATCAGCAGGTTGATAGGCAGTAATATCGAGATGGTTTTTGTTCCCGGCAAGGATATCGATGAGATTCATGCCGATCCGGGTCAGGTTGAACAAGTCATGCTTAATCTCGCCGTGAATGCCAGGGACGCGATGCCCAATGGCGGACGGTTTACAATAAAAACCGAAAGCGTTGTGCTGGATGATCGGTTTTGCATAGACCATCCGGGCTCAAAACCCGGCAAGTACGTACTGCTTACGGTTGCTGACACTGGAATCGGGATGGCGCAGGATATAATCGATCATATTTTCGAGCCCTTCTACACAACGAAAGGAATCGGCAGCGGCACCGGACTTGGGCTTGCAACCGTATATGGAATTATCAAGCAGCATGACGGCCTAATCTACGTAACCAGCGAAACAGGGAAAGGGACTCAATTCGAGATGTATTTGCCGGCAGTTGAATCGGAAATCATAAGCAAGCCTGATGAATATGAAGATCATATTGAGGAAATCGGTGCGACGATTCTCCTGGCTGATGACGAGGATATGGTACGCAAAACAACGGAGAGATTTCTCACAAATGCAGGATATACAGTTCTAACGGCATCGGATGGAGCTGAAGCGGTGCGCCTGTTCGAAGAGAATGCTTCATCGATCGACCTCGCCATCATCGATATGATAATGCCCGAATTGGGAGGCATTGAAGTTATCGAACGTATCAGAATGATTGAGCCCGGTATCAATGTAATCGTCTGCACGGGCTACGGCGGCGCTTCTCAGCCCGAAAAGCTGGCTGAAAAGCACGGGTTTACGCTCGTTGCCAAGCCATTCAGATTCAAAGAACTTCTTAGCACTGTTCGCAGGGCTCTTCAGAAAGACGAGTGATTGCACGCCTTATGTGGTAATCGTTTAACTCACTTGATTCTACTCGCTTTGCGTTACAATGCGGTTTCATTTGTCGAGGTGTTATATGGCCAAGCCGGATGTCTTCGATTTTTTCGATGCCGAGAGCCTTTTGACCGATGACCAGAAGGCGATCCGAGACACGGTGCGCGCCTGGGTCTCGGAGCGGTTTATGCCGATCATCGCCGATCATTTCGAGGCGCACACGTTTCCGATGGAGATAGTGTCCGAGATGGCGGAGATGGGGCTTCTCGGGCCGACGCTTCCGGAGAAGTACGGCTGTGCCGGCGTGGACAACATTTCCTACGGACTGATCATGCAGGAGCTCGAACGCGGCGATTCGGGGTTGAGGAGCTTTGCGAGTGTGCAGGGCGCGCTCGTAATGCACCCGATATTCACGTGGGGGAGCGACGATCAAAAGGACTACTGGCTGCCCAGGCTTGCGAAGGCTGAGGCCGTGGGCTGTTTCGGGCTGACCGAGCCTGATTACGGCAGCGACCCCGGCGGGATGATCACGCGCGCGTATCCTGCGGACGACGGCGGGTACGTATTGAACGGTGCGAAGATGTGGATCACGAACGGCACGATTGCGGATGTTGCCGTGGTATGGGCGAAAACGCCTGACGGATTCGGCGGATTCCTCGTGGAGAAAGGGATGCCCGGATTCACAGCGCCGGAGACATTCAAGAAACTCAGCTTGAGAGCGAGCGTAACGAGCGAGCTCATATTCGACAATGTGAAAATCCCGTCGAAAAACAGGCTTCCTGATGCCCACGGACTCAAGTGTCCGCTGAAATGTCTCACGCAGGCGCGATACGGTATCGCGTGGGGCGCGATCGGCGCCGCGATCGACTGTTTCGCGTGCGCGATCGAGTACCAGAAATCGAGGCGTCAGTTCGACAAGCCGCTCGCGGGTTTCCAGATTCAGCAGGCCAAATTCGCGGACATGCTGACCGAGATCACGGCGGCCCGGATGCTGTGCATGAGACTTGGAAAGCTCAAGGACGAAGGCAAAATGCACCACGCACAGGTGTCGCTTGCCAAGAGGAATAACGTGATGATGGCACTCCGCATCGCACGGGAAGCCCGACAGATGCTGGGCGCAAGCGGAATCACGCTCGAATATCCGGTGATGAGGCACATGGCGAACCTCGAAAGCGTCTTAACCTACGAGGGCACGCACGACATCCATACGCTCGTCCTCGGCGAAGCAGTAACCGGTATATCGGCATTCAGGTAGGGAAAAAATGGGCGTTACTGGATTCGAACCAGTGACTTCATACGTGTGAAGCATGCGCTCTGCCACTGAGCTAAACGCCCATACCGCCTCTGGTACATCGAAATTATACCATGGCTGAGCGGATCGAAAATGCCGAGCCGGCGTCATTCGAAACATGCGCCGCTCATTCCGTTGCAGGGAAAGAAAAAACGACCCGATGGCACCGGGGATCCCATCTGGTCGCATGTTTGTTATACCCATCGCGCTTTTTTCTCAATCTCGATTTCGCATGGTTTTCACTTTGGCCAGTGCTATAATTGATGGGAAAGCAAGGAGGAATCATTATGTACGAACACTTGAAGGAAGTCGATCCTGAAATCTACCAGGCCGTGGTAGACGAGGCTCACCGCGAGCATGCCAAGCTCGAACTCATTGCGAGCGAGAACTTCGTGCCCTACGCGATTCTCGAAGCCATCGGACAGCCGATGCAGAACAAGTACGCGGAAGGTTACCCCGGCAGGCGTTATTACGGCGGATGCGAGTTCGTGGACGTCGCGGAAAGGCTAGCGCGGAAGCGTGCGAAAAGGCTTTTCGGCTCCGAACATGCAAATGTCCAGCCTCATTCAGGCGCACAGGCGAACACGGCGGCATATATGGCCTTCTTGAAGGCCGGCGACAAGATTATGGGGATGGATCTTTCACACGGCGGACACCTGACGCATGGTCATCCTCTCAACTTCAGCGGTATCTACTTCGATGTTGTGAGTTACGGCGTGGATCGCGAAACCGAGCAGATAAATTATTTCGCTCTGGCGGAGCAGGTTCAGAAGGAAAAGCCGAAGATGCTTGTCGTGGGCGCGAGTGCGTACGCGCGCAAAATAGACTTCGCGAGAACCCGCGAGATCGCAGACAGCGTTGACGCGTACTTGATGGTCGATATTGCGCACTGGGCGGGGCTTATTGCTGCAGGGCTTTACCCCACGCCCATTCCACACGCTCATGTTACCACTTCAACCGTTCACAAGACTCTGCGAGGCCCCAGAAGCGGACTAATCCTCTGCCCGAAGGACTTCAAGAAGCAAGTCGACAAAGCCGTTTTCCCGGGAGTTCAGGGAGGGCCGATGATGCACGCCATCGCCGCAAAGGCCGTGTGCTTCAAGCTCGCGGCAACAGAAGAGTTCAAGATCTACCAGCAGCAGGTTCTCAACAACGCTAGAGCTCTTGCGAGTGCGCTTGCAAAGAACGGATTTCGAATCGTTTCCGGTGGAACCGACTGCCACCTGCTTCTAGTGGATGTGAAGAGCAAGGGTCTTACGGGCAAGGAAGCGGAAGAAAAGCTCGACAGTGTAGGGATTACCTGTAATAAAAACACGATTCCGTTCGATACCGAAAAGCCATTCATCGCAAGCGGCATCAGACTTGGTACGCCCGCACTGACGACACGGGGAATGGGCGTGGATGAAATGGGCGAGATCGCGGATCTGATTGCCGCAGCGCTTATGGCAGGGGATGATTCAAGGGAATTGTCTGCGGTGAAGGGAAAGGTAGCTGAGCTTTGCGATAAATTCCTGCTCTACGAGGAAATCTGGAAGGGAGAGGAATTGACTGTAAACAAGATCGAGGAAGAAGCTGCGAAGACTGTTCGGTAATCCGGCGTTTCTGCCAGGTAAGCATTGAGTCGGCAACTCAGCCGATTAGGTTCGAGTGTTGTTCGCTCGCGTGAAGGGCGAATGATGGATAAAGGCAATAAGGAGGACTTATTATGGAATGGGCAAACGAGATTTTCTCGGAACGCGCTCTGAACCTGAAGCGCTCCGAAATCCGTGAGCTTCTCAAACTCACGTCACGTCCTGGAATAATTAGTTTTGCAGGTGGGCTTCCACATCCCGATACGGTCAACAAGGAGGTTATGCTCAAGCTCGCCGAGCATGTCATTTCGGAGCACAAAAATACAGCTCTTCAGTATGGGCAAACGGAAGGGATACCGGAACTCGTCAAGCAACTCATTCAATTGCACAAGGAACTTGACGGCATCGATGTTCTTCCAGAGAATATGATCGTGACATCCGCTGCCCAGCAGGCCATCGCACTCACCGCCAAGATATTCCTCGATTACGAGGACGAAGTGCTGTGTGCCCGACCGACTTACCTCGGCTTCCTGCAGGCGGTGAGAAGCTATCGGGGCAAGTTCGTTGGCGTTGACCTCGATCCCAGCGACGGGATTGACGTCGAGCATATCGAGCGCATTTTCAAGGCGCAGGGACGCGGCAGGATCAAGTACCTTTACCTCGTGCCCGACTTCCAGAATCCTGCGGGTGTGACGCTGTCACTCGAAAAGAGAATTCGCCTTATCGAGCTTGCGCGCGAGTACAGGTTCGCCATCGTCGAGGACAGCCCTTACCGCCAGCTTCGCTACACGGGCGAGAACATCCCTTCGATGCTTGCGCTTGACACGGAGCGCAACGTTGTTGTGACGCTCTATACATTCTCGAAGGTGTTCGCACCCGGTCTTCGACTCGGATGGGTAACGGGGCCGAAGCAGGTAATCGACAAGCTCACGCTTGTAAAACAGCCTGCGGACCTTTGCACAAGCCCGTTTGCACAGTTCCTTGCCGCACATTACATCGAAGACGGTCATCTCAGGAATCAGCTTGGCTTCATCGCAGATTTCTACAGGCCGAAGCAGCAGGCGATGATCGAAGCCGTCGAGCGTGAGCTTGGCGGTATTCCGGGCGTGAGCTTCACGAAGCCAGAGGGCGGAATGTTCCTATGGATTCAGCTTCCAGAGGGCATAGATTCGGGCGAGCTTTTCCAGGAAACGCTCAAGCGCAACGTGGCATTCGTCGTCGGCTCCGCGTTCGATCCTTACGCAGAGCGCAACAACTGCGCGAGGTTGAATTTCAGCTTCCCGACCGTGGAGCAGATTCACGAAGGAATGAAGATCCTCGGCGAGTGCGTGAAGGAAATGGTTACGAAAAAGGCGTCGGCGTAATCCGCGCGTCCTAGCTCTCGCCGTTGCCGCCGTCATCTTCCGCGGGATGGACGACAATCTCGTACTCCCGTACGACGGCATGGTCGTGGACAGGCGGAATTGGATATCCTGTATCGTATTCAAGTATTAAACCGCCCCACTCAGGAGAATCTGCCGTTTCCACTAACAAACGGTAGGTGCCAGCGGTAAGCCCGTCATATTCGAATGAAACTTTGTTTACAGGCGGTTCGGACGACTTTAGGTTCTTATCCAGATTAGTGATCCAGGCCTTCAAATTGAGATCGCTTCCGTATTTGTAGCTGAAGCAATGGAGCTGATTCGGGGTTAGCCCACGGAGCACCTTTGGTTTGCGCGATGCCGACACTCTAAGTTCAATCGAAAAAGGCTCGAATTCCACGATTTCGTCGGGGATTATTACAGACTCCACATACAAGAGCGCAGTATGAGCTATGGGGAAGCCATAGCCGTACTCCCCATTATCCACAATCCCGCAACTGGAAATCGCAGTGCAGCAAAACACGGCCATCAGCAGAAAGATACTGAAATATCGCATATCAACCTCCTACCAGGTTGAAAGAGCTTCATAATAATCCATTATACCCACCGGCGCGCGCTCGCGGAAAAAGTGCTCGCAAAATGCTGAGGATTTTCACCGGTTCTGTGTATAGATCAGCATGGCTTCATATCTTTCATCGCGAGTGAGGATGCCCGAATACCTGGCCATGGATGCGTAGTCAGGCGAACGTCCGGCTACCCACCATCCAAGCGAAACTATCCAATACGAGTCAATCTCCGTATGAAGCACTTTGATTGGGTAAGGGCTTTATCTGCACAAACTTGGTAAACAAATCTCCTTCCGGAACGACCAGCCTGTCGGTGTTGAGATCATAGATGAGATTTCCACCTATAGCAAATCGGTCATCGCCGAGGTTTGCCACATCGCCCATTTCCTGCTTTTCAGGCAAAACATGAATGGACATCCACTCATTGGTCCGCAGATCAAGAACCGCAAGCTTGTCTCCAAATCCGATTATCGCTACGGCCAGATTGCCGGTTCTGTCGAGGTCGCAAGTGCCGTTTGACAAAAATATCCCGTGCTGATCCAGGTATTCTCTCGGTGGTTGGGCAATTGCAAATTCTTCGATGGCGAGCTTTGGATGAATGTACACTTTTAGACCTGTTGTATCTGTGGGAGCGTTGGGAGTCCTAAGGCGCGAAGAGCTGACAGGAGGAGCCATAACGAGCATGATCAACGCTTGTTGTGAGGGTGAGTATACGATCGGCCCGAATAATCGCCTATCCTTCAAGCTATCGATAACCTCAAAGGAATCACGATCGACAATTGCTATTCCTTCAAACAACCGGATAACGAGCAGATTCCCGCGCTGGCCGCTTATCATTGCCATTACGCTGCCCCATCCGCCACCGTCATAGGGCAGGGTCAGGCTTTCTCGATATTCCGGGTGTTCAAGAGAGAGCCTCATCAGTTCACTTTCAGTCAGCGAATACTTTAGTAGAACGTAAAGCCATTTGTCATCCGCAATCACGTTAAAAGGGGAAGGCGGCTTGTCCCCTAGGTCGATTACAAGCGCTTCCTCTGACGGATTAAGCGGGTCAATACGAACGAGCTTATTCCCCGTAAAATCGAATCGTGAAAGAGGATACCAGATATACCCGTCTGCGGTCACAGCAAAGTCGAACACGGCGGCGAATGAATCGTCGGTTTCCGGCAAGCGGCAAAAAACCGGTTCGGATCGACCATCCTCGAAAATGGCAAGCGTATGCCACGCGATGCCCACCCAATGCTGGGCCGCTTTGTCTCCGGGCAATGCTCCCTGCAAGTTGTTGCCGACAATTTCTTTATTTGTCCGATTAGGCTGCCAGCAACTTAACAGCGCGATGGGTGCAAGCAACAACAAAATCAAAAACTGGCGTGTGCTTGCCAAATATGCCCTTTTAACTATTCGCTGCATCAATAATCCCACCACCACCACAAGTAGCTCCACTGATACAAGTATATGTCCCCTGGCGTCACCCAAAATCCACCGTCCACATCTATATCTTCAGAATACCAGTACGGGTTGAAATATGCTCCACCCCACCATCCGACCCACGCAAGTTGAGAGCAGTAATGCTCGTTAAAATCATCCTTTTGCACACCTAAATTGTATGTCTGGCCTACAGTCCAATCGAAAAAGGTCATTAGCTGGTCAAGTACACCTGGACAAATCATTTGATCAGCGTGGTATATCCAAATTTCCCAAGTGCACCTAATAGCCCGAATATCCCGGTTGTAGACCCAGTTTCTTGCATATGGTATTCGCTGCACACCTTGTCCAAAGCCGATTGCTTCGACCGTTTCCGCATAGGTCCAGTACTGTGAATACGTGTCCGTGGCTACAATACCGGTATGGTGCCAACCGTATGGCCACAACCACTCAGGGACCCATGTGAGTGGATTTTCGAAGTTCTGTTCGTAATTCGCCGTCAAAATGTCTCCACGAAAGAAACATTGAGGAAATGCGCTGTAATTGGTTGGGCCAACCGGGTTGGGCGAGTTACCTCCGTACGGATAATACTGGCTCGGAAGCCTGCCAGCGAAGTAGTCCTCAAAGAACTTTTTCCACCAATTTGGAAGCCAGAACGATGGCTCACGTTCGAGCAAGGGAGTCATGGGCTCGCTGCTTCCAGCTTCACGCCGAAACTTGTTTTCAATGGCTTGCGCTTTTATGTCGTATATAGGTTGCTCAAGATCAATGCCTTCCAAATCTAGAGGGTTTATATTCCAATCCTCGATATCCAGAATATATGCATCGTAATAGACCTGTCCCGTAGGCATTGCAATGCAGGGGTTCACGCTCTCACCAAGGATTGTTTCTGCCACTTCTGGAGTCAACCAGACCGCTGTACCAGGCTCCTCGTGAGAGATGGGCTCGCCCCTCATGTAGTATGACCCGTCGGACTTTTGCAGCAGGGGCACCATTTGGTTTGCTAGGTCTTCTCGAGAGTGAAAGCTGGAGCTTTCAATATCAATAAATTCTCCCGAGACGGTTGACGTCGTAATCACCAGTTCACCCTCGAACCCTACTGCGGCGACCAGATGGCGCTCCGACTCGCCGATAACATCGGGGGAATCCTCAATTACGCTTGGAAGAAGGAAATATACTGTTCGTCTCCCGGTTTCCGGATCGGTGAAAGTTGTGTCAATCTGTTCATTCGCCTGTTGGGGAGATATAACGTGGTAGCCAAGCAAAAGCTCAAGCTGATTCTGCTGTTCATCCAGCGCTTGATAAGCAACCTCAAATTCAGGGTCAGGCAACTGATGCCCTTGATCATCTTCATAGATGTACTCGAAGTAACCGATCACGTATCCGGTGTTGCCTTGGAATTCAACAACATGGGAACTACCGAATGTTAAGTCTGTAAGGCAGGGCGTGAATATCTCGGTCACGGGATCCAGAATTAAAGGCAGTTCAGTGTAATAAAGGCCCACGATCCAAGGCGAATACACACTCACGGTTCCTCCATTGTACTCGACCTCGACGACAGGCGTATCACTAAGGCCGCCAGCTAGCGGGTACTCCCCTCCTCCAATTCCCGGATCAAAACCGGGGCTGTTACTGGGCAATCTAAAAGGACCAAGTTGAGTCCTGTCAACTGGTACCGACCCGTCGCGTTCCAAGTCACCGGTTTGCGGTTTGTCCGGATTCAAACCGGCATCTTGCGGTGCATCGCCGCCGTAGCCCTCACTCAGCGAAGCATTGGCGCTTGCATCCTGCGAGGGATAAAGGGGACTTGAATCATTGCTGCAACCGGTGAAGCTGTTCTCTTCACAATCTCTGAAAAATGATATTCCATCTTACTTCCCTCCACGTAAATTCCTCTACAGGCGATATTCGTATCGAATCCCATAGCCTGCGACACTCACGGTATTATTCCAGCATCTTTATTATATCGGAAATCTCCCCGAATTTCAAGTTTTCTATCGCCAGCTTCTTGAGAACGCCCGTTGAGCCCGCTCCAGCCAACATGGTCTTACCTCAGTAATACGATACCCCCGCCTGCGGCTCGCCAAACGCCAAAGTCCCATCATCACAACCGAAAACGCTCTTATTTTATTGATATAAGCTAAAATCGTCGTATGCTTTATTCGGTTTCGGAATCAAGGCTCGATTTCATTCTGGACAGCGTCGTTGGCAGGGATAGTCCCGTGCATTTCAGCCTGAAATCCTGGGCGACCATCAGCCATCCGGATGTGCCGCGCCCCGCGGTTCTCACAGATAACCTCGAGAATCCGTCAGTCGTTATCCTTTGCGGAGTTGACTGGATGACCGGCTGGACAAAGGACGACGATCTGTGGCTGAAGGTGTTCCGCGACGTTCTGATGGGCGAAGGCGAATTCCCGCGCGGGTTTCCTTCCCCAGGCGGATGGCGCGGAGGTTCGGTGTCGATGTCCGCGGTTGTGCGCCGCCCGTACCTGTTTCTCGGCCAGGTTCCTTCAGCGATGACCAGGGGTGCGCTTGAAGCTGGATTCATCGCCGAAGAAGACGATATACAAATCGAGCCCGCCGCCGAGTTCTGGTATCTTGAGGGCGAGCCAAGGTTTTCTGAGCATGTAAAACACCCCTGCCGCGTATGCGAAGGGCTTGGACTATTCGAGCTGATCCGCGCCGGATGGCCGTACGGCGACGCGGAAGGCACATACATTAAAGAGTGCTTGCTCACCGGGCCGAGCTTTGTTTGCGAGGTGGACGGCGAGCCGGTTTGTGCGAGCGCTACGCATCTTTCACGAACGATGGGGATGATCTACACGCCTGAGGAGCTTCGGGGCAGAGGCTATGCGTCGAGTCTTGCCGCGTTTCAGGTTGACGAAATGCTCAGGCGCGACGGAATTGCGTCGGCACATATCTGGCATTCGAACGAGCCCAGCAGGGCACTTGTGAAAAAGCTGGGTTTTGAGAGATTTGCGGGATGGTTTGGATGGTATCGGCTCTTCTTTCCGGAAACACAATTCCTGCCTTAGTAACACCGTACCGGCTAAGCTGGAATGAGATTTTTCGAGAAAATATCACAAGCATGTGTTCCGGGAAGTTTTTCTTTTTTGAGCTGGGGAATAATACCATTTTTACAAAATCGCGGTATACTTAATTCAGTCGCCCTGTCATGAGCTCGTTTCCCCCCCCCGACGGCGGGTTCAGAAGGGCGACCAGGTCTCATTTTCAATTACGCTCCATATTTACCCCGCATTTGCGGGGTTTTTTTTCGCTGATGCTCAAACCTGCCTGACTCAATCTTCTCCAGGAAAATTATTCTGTGGAAAAGCCCGAAAGGCGCGATATTGCAGAAGAAACGGTTCACAGCCTGCGCGGATGCCAGGACGTAATTTGAAGTGAATTCGGTGTTCGAAAATAACTGCCAGCCGGTTTGCAGAATAAGTTATAATAAACTTGCGGCGGTTGATGGGGTCCGGTGGCCCCCGCGGTCTTCAAAACCGTTGGCGCGGGAGATCCCCGCGCGGGAGGTTCGACTCCTCCCTCCGCCGTTATTAGCTTGTCTTTCCGAAAACCTCTACCAGAAACTTTTCCATCCGCGTGTAGAAGTCGATCCTGTTTGCGGGATTATGAAAACCATGCCCTTCACCGGGGTAAAGCACGTATTCAACGTCCGCGCCGGCCCCTTCAAGCGCCTCAGCCATCCTCCCGCCCTCGGATTCCTTAACTCGCGGGTCATTCGCTCCCTGCGCGATCAGCATCGGTATCCGCACGTCTGAAGCGAAATTGAGCGGACTTCTGCCTGCAAGAAACTGCACATCGGTTCTGTCCTCGTCGCTCCATTCCGATTCCGGTTTGAGCTCGCCCGCCATCTCGCCGTCCTCATACCTCGGAACGCGTTCAATCCTATATTCATTTTGTTTGATTCTGTGCGTGAAGTGTTGCGGAGACGAGCTGAGATGACTCACGAGATCCGAGACGCCGTATAGCGAAATTGCCCCCGCATACAGGTCTGGCGTGAAAGTCGCACCTGCAAACGCGGCGTATCCGCCGTAGCTTTCCCCGAATATGACGGTTTTTCCCGCCTCGGTTATGGCCTGCGACTCAGCCCACTTGACGGCATCGGTCAGATCGTCCTGCATCTTGCCACCCCACTCGCGGTATCCCGCACTCAGAAAGTCCTTGCCATATCCCATCGAGCCGCGGTTGGCGAGCCACTGAGCCACCGGGTTGAATCCCCAGAAATCGCGCCCCATAGGACCGCCGTGCACGTTAAGAACCATCGGCCCCGGCCCTTGCCAGTCCAGGGGAAGCGTGAGATACCCGTGGATTTCCAAACCGTCGCGCGCAGTAAAACTCACGGGCGTCATTCTTGCCAGCGGCAGTCCTTCAAGCGCCGTCGAATACACGAAAAGCCTCCTGTAAACCGACGTTTTGCAGTCATAGATCCCGTAGGAAGCGGGCCCATCGTCCCGCGTAAACATGACAAGAATGTATTCGCCGTCCAACGACTGGTCGATGATATACATGTCGCCCCGTTCCGCATCGCTCAGTGCATCGATGATGTTTCTGTAGTCGTCCTCGATGGCGCGCCATTCGACCCTCTCTTTCAGGAAATTCGCCGCCACGACTTCCCTTGTCCTTGGGTGTTGGGTGACGGCCAGGACATCGTATTGCGGGTCTTCCAGCAGCACGCACTCCTCTCCTGATGCAATGTTGTACTCGCAGAGCGCGCCGGCATTTCTGTTAATGCTGTCGACCAAGTAGAGCTTGTCGTTGTCCATTGAGAAGCCGATGATTCTGGTTGTTTGTGTATAGTCGGGCGGGATTGCGAAAAGCATCCGATATGGCTCCGATGTTCGTTCACGGAGATGTACTTCTGCGCCTCCGTCCGCAGTCACCGCAATGTAACCGCGTATATCGAGATTGTTGTCGATCAGCCAAGTCTGGATGTCCGTCCTTGACTCCTCTGCGAGCTTCATCTCGCCTGTCCGGATGTTTATTCGGTACAGGTCATGGACTCGCCGCTCCCGCCTCAGGGTCGAGAAGATAGAACTGGAAGTCCTCAGACCTGCCAGGGTCGCGTCTGAATAGTATCTTGCCGTTCATCGTCCAGGAGTAGTAAGGATCGATATCGAGTTCGTTTTCATGCGTAAGCACACGAGGCTCGCCCCCATCAGTCGGCATTATCCACAGGTTTAGAACTCCCTCGTATGGTGCAAGGTACGCAACAAGCTTTCCATCGGGGGAGATTGATGGGCATGCGCGGTAAGGCGCGCCTAAGAGAACTTCAAGAGGAATGATCTGTTTTTCTGTACCGGAAAGGTTCAACATATTAATCACCTTAATCGCCTCCGGTTGCTGAAACGAAACATGAGATTAATGTACGATAACCTGAATAGGCATCTAAAGCAAATTTCTTCTGCGCTGACAATTGCCAAACTACCTGGCATACTGTCGGGTGATTATGCGCATCCGGCCACCTGGTGTGATAAGGTAAACAGGTGGAGATGCTTGAATTTGCAAAGGTTGTCAGTGACGATGGGCGTGCCAACAAATGGCTTCGAAATTTGGCACGAAAAATCGACCGCCGGGGAGCGCTTTCAGGGCGCGAAATATGTCCCGTATGCGGCTTCAGAAAGCGATGGAAGCTACGCCGTGATCATTACAAGTGTGCACGATGTAAATGCGAATATACACCGATAACTGGTACCGTATTATGCAACTCATGAATTGAAGTAAGGAAATGGCTTGTTATCATAAAGATGTTTCAACTGGAGCAGTCTGCCAGGCGGGCCGCCGCGGAAGCCGATGTGAATTACCGGACGGCGCATCGCATATACATGCTTCTGAGGGAGGCGATTCTCGCCGGTGATTTCGAGGAGTCGGCCGCGCTCGGAGGCGA
>JAGGVC010000007.1 GCA_021158185.1 bacterium
ACGAACTCATTCGATACGATGCTCGTTTGGCCATACCGAACTCGATGGTAATTACGGATGACAACAGCATTTTTCTAGCATATATCGATCAAAACGAAAATGAGCTTCACGTGGCCACCAGAACGCCTATCGAGGAATAGCAGGGGCAATTTGTGAGCAAGGCTTAAGGCCGAAAGGCCCCCCTATAGTACGTTTATCGGATTGACCCGCTGAACAGGCGCGCCGCTGTACGCACCTACAGCTTGTTATTCTCGTCCGGGTAAATCACCGATGGTTTGAAGTATGCCGATTCGTCGGGCTTCATCGTTGCAAACGACATGATTATCACGCGGTCGCCCTTCTTTCCGTGGTGAGCAGCAGCACCGTTGAGTACGAGTTGCCCAGGCTCGGACTCTTTGATGACGTATGTCCAGAGCCGCGAGCCGTTTTCCACGTTCGCAACGAGCACCTGCTCGTAAGGCATAAGCCCTGCGGCGTCCATAAGCTCGCGGCTTATCGCAATCGAGCCTTCGTAATCTATGCAGGCGTCGGTGAGCCTTCCGCAGTGTATCTTCGATTTTAAGATTGAAACCTTCATTTTCCGATCCTCAAGAACCTTCTTTACAAAAAAAACCGTCGGCAGGGACTGTCGTGCTCCCCGCCTACAATGCCACGTTGTCGATGAGCCTGGTTCTGCCAAGCTGAATCGCTGCAAGAATCCTGTCGCCGCGTTCTGCGGTCATCTCCCGCTTCTCAAGCGAAACAGGATCTGCGATTTCGAGATACTCGATCCTGAAGCCGTCTACAAGCCCCATTTTCTTCATCATCTCCGCCATCCCCATCTGAATCAGGCGGTTCACATCGTCGATTTCGTCATCAAACCGATGCTTCATCTCCATGAGACCTGCGTACATACCGTGTGCGGCGGATCGCTCCTCGTCGCTGAGATGCGCATTCCTGCTGGACATCGCAAGCCCGTCCGCCTCCCGCTTGATTGGCATCCCGACGATCCTGACAGGCATGTTCAAATCCTCGACCATACGGCGGATCGTGATGAGCTGCTGATAGTCCTTTTCGCCAAAATACGCCACATCGGGTTGAACCACTCCGAACAGTTTTGCGACGACTGTCGTTACGCCCTCGAAGTGCCCCGGACGCGATGCGCCGCAATAGTCCTCGGTGACGCCTGATACTCGTACGCGGGTTGCGAAATCGTCCGGATAGAATGTCTGGACATCGGGATAAAACACCGCATCAACACCGATCTCATCTAGGCTTTTACAATCGGCCTCGAAAGCCCTGGGGTACTCGTCCAGGTCTTCATTCTGCGAGAACTGGAGCGGATTGACGAATATGCTCACGACGGTGAAATGATTGTCCTCGACCGAGCGCTCCACGAGTGAAAGATGACCATCGTGAAATGCCCCCATTGTCGGAACGAAGCCGACAACTTCGGTGTACGCAGGCTTCGCACGGCCATCATCCCAGAGCTTCAAGCTGAAATTGCGCTTGATTCGCCATATGAATGCCGTAAGTTCAGCCGGGTCATTGAAAACATCCATCAGTTTGCATCCACCTTCTCGCCGGATATGTCGCCGGAGACTGCAGGTTCGACAGATGTATCGGCGGGAGCATTTTTACGTTCGGAAGGTTTGGGATACGCACCGCTGCGCACGTCTTCGCCCCACGCGTGGAGAGCCTTCACGCCTTCTTCAAGAAAGTTCGTGTAAGGCGTGATGAAACTCGGCGCGTCCTCGAACATCCCCAGCAGATCCTGGATCACGAGAATCTGACCGCTAACGTCCGGGCCGCTTCCTATGCCGATCATGGGTGCGGGAGTGCGGCGAGTGATTTCGGCTGCCACTTCAGGCTTGACGCACTCCAATACGACCGCACAACATCCGGCGTTCGAAAGTTCGTAGGCTTCGGCAGAGATAATCTCCCGGTCATTCTTCGTCTTGCCGCGATACTTGTATCCGCCGACTGCATGGACGGTTTGCGGAAGAAAGCCCGTGTGCCCAATCACGGGAATACCGATGCGGATCAGCTTCTCGATCGCTTCGAGGTTGTCTGGAGTGGCGCCTTCGAGTTTCACCCCGGCTGCGCCCGTCTCCTTGAAAATGCGAACTGCGTTCTTCACGGTTTCTTCTGCGCTGATCTTGAAGCTCCCGAACGGCATGTCCGCGAAGATTGGAATCTGGCTCTCGACCGCGCGCACGACGATTCGCGAATGATAGATGATGTCGTCCATCGAAACGGGGATGGTCGTATCGTTGCCCTGGATCACGTTGCCAAGGCTGTCGCCCACGAGGATGAAATCGACATTCGCCGCGAGGGCGACCTTCGCAGTGAAAAGATCGTACGCGGTTATGGAAACGATCTTGCGTCCTTCACGCTTCATTCGCGCGAAGCTCTTTCCGACGAACTTGCCAGTCAAATACATGCTCTGCCGACCTCCAAGCCATTCGGCCTGCGCTTAATCCAGCCTGCGCGCATAGCCCTTATGTCTCGCTTGGGTCGGGGGTAAGCACTCCATGCACACGTCGCGATGATCTCTCGACGCGTGTCGGTTTCGCATACCGTCCCGGTCCCGATGGGCTCCAAGCGGCAATACATTATACCACGCGATTCCCCTTCCGATTCGAACAAATGGCTAGCGAAGAATCGTGAAACGCGCATCAAGCGATTATCGGGTATAATATAATTGCAGGTTCAGGCACATGTCCAGCGGGAATTCTATTGGAGGCTATCGTTATGAATTCTCGTAGGTTTTTATTTATTGCCTTCCTTACGATTTTGCTCGTTTTCATACTTGTTCTTCAGCAGGCGTGCGCGAGAAAAGGCGTTCAGTCCTTTGCCCCAGGCACTTATCCTGATACGACAGGCTTGGAGGGGATGGAAGCAGACGGCGCAAACTTCGGTGGTGCAGGCGCCGGGGATGAAATGGGCGCGCCCGGCGATGCTGCAGCTCCCGGCGGATCAGATCGTCCAGACACCCCCCCTGCTGATGATCCTATTCCGGACGACGACCGCTATGAACCGCCCCATTACGATTACGACCTCACGGAATGGCGGAGGGGTGCTGTTGCTGACAGCATTTACTTTATGGTGGACAACTACACGGTCAAGGCCGGTTCGACCTTTAACGTCCACATTTTCTGTTACGACAACGCAAACGCGCTCTCAAATCTGAACGCTATCAGAATCAGCGTTGACAGAAACAAGGCTGTGGCGAGAAAACTCTATGCCGGTGATTTTTTCGATGGATTCGATGGGTTTCTGATCCTCTCGCCGCTTTCGGTTCAGCAACCGGATTTTCTGGATATCGGCATCAACTGGGGTCTCGGCACAAACAGGGAGTACTCGCGAACGGGCATTATCGCCACGATTACCTTTGAAACGATCGAACCCGGGCAGGTAACGTTCGATTTTGTTTGCTTCGACGGCTACACAGAACGCACATTTTACAGCGATCTCGACGGCAACTGGTTCACATTCGGCACCGTTGGAAAGGACTACGACCTGAATGGAACAATCGAAAGCGAAATTACCGTTCAAATCCAATAGATAGGTTTGGGAAGCGGATTTTCCGGTATCAATATTTGGGCGATAATGCTATAATTATTGCTCGGCTGCTTTTTCTCGCCTGTAAGAGGTGAACACTGGCGGTTTTTCGCGCTTTTTTGCGTGGCCGGTGCGGTCGAACGTTGCCTATCACGGGACTTTGCTCATCAGCATGCCCCGTTAATGAAGTGTCGTATGCAGGGAGTATTCTGAATGATTAACCTGCGAGTTCAGACGGGTTCGACGTTGTCCAACGTCGACATAATAAAGTTGCATCTGTATTTCGAGGGAAACTCTTCCGCAGAGGAGCTCGCCGCGGAAGTGAGCAGATTAATGCGGTCAGCGCCGGATGCGGAAAAGGCGTTGAAGGTGTACGTCTTGCCAGTCCTGGAACGCGGGGACATTTTCGTGAAGAAAGGACGCAAGTATGCCATCAACCTGGATGTTCTGCCCGAACACCAGATCGCAACCCAAGTCTTCGAGGAGACCAGGAAATTCCTTTCCGAAAAGGACATTAGGAGCAAGATTGCAAAGTCACTCGGAATAAAGGTCAGCACTGTTGCATTCTCCCCTGAGAAAATCAAAGGTCTAAAGAAAATCGGCAAGCGCTGGGGGCTTAAAAACTGGAAGATCATCAACGATGAAGCTTACGAAATGCTGGTTGAGCAAAAGGCAAGCTTGTCCGAGAAAGGGATAGTCAAGATGGTAGTGGACGCAGGACTTGCATCCGCCGATACTGCGATTTTCGATCCCATCGGGGACAAGCGATTCAAGCGGGACAGAAAGAACTGGCGCGCCGTAAGCAAGGATGAAGCTGCAAAAGCGAAAACCGTCGTCAAGAGCAGGAGCAAGGCCAAGACAAGCGTCGACAGGAAGCTTGAATCTGATTTCATGAAAGCTCAGGCATCAAAGGACGCAGCCAGGACACAGCCGAAACGTGATTCCTCAGACAAGCTTAAGAGAGTACTAATCAAGAAGATCGTCACCGAAAAAATTAAGGAATCGCATCCCGACCAAGTGATTGCATCACCTTCGTCGGACAGACTCGCTGAACGGTTCAAAGATATCTTCAATGAAGAAAAACAGGAAGTTTCCCTGAAGGAAGATTTCGAAAAGATGATGAGCTACCAGCATGTTGAGGATGTACCGAGGGAATCAGGTCTTTCGCAGAAGGAACGACTCGCCATCAACACCTTTCTCAAGCGGCTGGCAAGTGCGGAAGACATCGTTCCACTTAGCAATCATCCTGTGAACTTAAGCGGCCCCCTGTCTGCGCCGAAGGTGGAGCGAATTCTATATCAACGCTATGCCGACTATTCACTGCAGCGCATCCTGGTTCCGGACGAATACAACAGGCTTCTCGTAGAATTGCTCGATCCTAAAATCCCAAATCTTGTGCTTAATCCCGCAATGCAGGTAGGAAATCTGGCTGTTGCGGTTTTGAACTATCTGTACGAAGAGATGAACGGAATGTTCTGGGCATTGGGAGACAAGGATTCCTTGCAGCTCGTCAACCGACACGGCGAGAAGCTCACTCTCGATGCCAGAGGTACTCCTCTTGTCGAGAAAATCAAGGAGGAATTCGTTCTCAACCGTAACGAGCTCCTGAACAATTTCATAGAGTACAACTTCTGCGGGCTCGATAACGATCCTGTCCTGACCCAGACTGCCAAGGTAATGACAAGGTTGTCGGGCTTCGAAAACGTGTATCTTGTGTGCCGGGATTTCCTTACCGAGCTTCCGGAAGTGTTCGGCCAGCCGCCCAATCCGGAGAATGACATCGATCTTTTGTTCGACGTAATTCTGGGAAATATAACGTTCAAGAACAACCACAACATCGTGGCGAACTTTATGGACCAGGCAACCCGGATTCTTGCGGCCAATGGTCGCATCGGCTTCTTCCTGACTTGGGATTTCCTCAGGTTAATGGACGGCCATGAGTTCCTTGATATGATCAGGAGCCGTCATTACTTTGATATTGTTCTCCACCTTTCGGGGATTCCGGATGATTCAGAGGCCGCGCTGGTTGTGTTGCGTCCCCGCGATTCGGAAGATTCGCCACCGATTCGCTTTGGCAACATAGCATCCAGCACGGAAATTCACAGATGTCTCTCACATCTGAAGAGCGGCGGGGCTACCGATGCGATCACGCTCATCCCACAGGAGGCCTTTTCTCAAGTGTTTCTGTAGTTCTCGGCAAGGCTGGTTCCATGCGGGATTTTCTGATAATCATCAGGGGTAATGTATGAGCGGTGTTCTTGATGACATTGGCAGGATTTTGAAAGTGGAAGTCTCCGAAGATGCGTTGGAGGCGAAGCTCGTCGCGCGTGACTCCTGCGATGGGCTTACAGCTGACAATGGTATTGCGCTTCTAAAGGAACGCGGGATTACGGAAGGGCTTCTTTACGATGAACTCGGCAAAGTCGGTACACTTAAAGCCGGCCAAAGCCTTGTTGTCGCAAGAGGTGTAAAGGCTGAGGAAACCGTACAGGCAAAAGCCGATTACTTTTTCCCCCTCGGCGACAAAATCTCATTCGAAAGCCAGAAAAACGGCACAATAGATTTCCGCGAGATTGGCAGATTCAACAACACAAAGGAAGGCTCCGTACTTGCGGTCTTGACGCCCGGCAAAGAAGGCACGACAGGGATAGACGTGTATGGCAGGACGACTGTTCCGGACAAGCTCATTGACAAGAAGCTTCGATGCGGAAAGCTGGTCTCTTTATCCGCGGATGGAATGCAGGCCATAGCGAAAGCCAATGGGCACGCTTGCAGAATCGACGGCAAAATAACCATACTCACAAAGATCCAGATTCCGGGCGACATTGACTATTCCGTCGGCAATATCCGCTTTCTCGGTGATGTAGACGTGTCAGGCAACGTCCTTTCAGGTTTCACAGTAGAGGTTCAAGGGAGTCTCACCATCACAAAGAACATTGAAAATGCAAGGATCGAGGTCGGCAAAGACCTGAAAGTCAACGGCAATGTGTTCGGCAGAGGAGAAGGATTTATCGAGGTTGGCGGCGATGCCACGTTCAACGAAATCGACTCTGCAAAAATAAATGTAATGGGGAATTTGAAGGTGAGAAACGCCATTAGGCATTCCACGGTGCGTTGCGGCGGCTCGATTGAACTCACAAGCTCAAACGGAGTAATCGTGGGCGGAGATGTATCGGCGCTTCAGAAGATCAAGGCCGCCAACATCGGCAATTCGATGGGTACGATGACCAAGGTATCTGTCGGTAGGAATCCGTTTATAGCTGATCGGCTTTCGGGGGTTGGCGAGGCGCTGGCCGAATTAAAAGCCAAGCGCTCCCAGGTTCAGAATCACTTTTTAATGCTCCAAAAGAAAATCGCAGCAGGCCCCGTTTCACCTGCGATTGAAGAACTCAGCATTAAGCTGAGAAATGCAGAATTGGCGCTTCAAAAAGAGATTGCGGAAAAAGAAGAAGAGGAAAAAGAACTGAAGAGCAAGGCCGTAGGGGTCGAAAAGGCGATAATGGAGATAACAGGTACGCTTCATTCAAGTGTGCTTGTAACCATCCGCAGACTGAAAGTCCTTACATACGACAAGGAAAGGAGGGTGCGCGCCGAGGAAGAAGAAGGAGAAATAAAGTTCACCCCGCTTTACGGGAAAAAGTGACGATTTCCCGGCTCCCTGGTCCCATGAATAATCTTACAGATACACACTGCCACCTATTCAAGGAATACTTCAAAGATTTGGAGCAGGTCCTTGCACGATCGCGAGATTCCGGCTTAACGCTGGCTCTCGTTCCAGGTTACGATATTGAAACGAGCCTTGAAGCAATCGATCTTGCACGGAGAGAGCAAGGAATCCTCGCGGCGGTAGGTGTTCATCCAACATCAGGTTTTGAATGCCCCAAAACAGCCTCGGAAGAGCTTGAGATAATTCTTGAGCGTGAAACAGATGCTATCGCGGCAGTGGGAGAGACGGGAATCGACCTTTTTCATTCGACTGAGCATGAAAATGAACAACGCGAACTTTTTCATCATCATTTGAAACTGGCGCAGAAGTTCGACAAACCTGTTATAATTCACAGCAGGAATTCCGCGTCTTCGGTAGTGGATACCCTTAAGGAAGTCAGCTACAACGGACGAGGGATTTTTCATTGTTTCGATGGTAGCACCGAACTGCTGAACTGTGCAGTAGCCCGCGGTTTCGGTGTTTCCTTTGCTGGCAATGTAACGTATCCCGGTGCGAAGCTACTGCGCGAAGCGGTGAAAAGCGTACCGGACGATTTGATTCTCGTGGAGACGGATTCGCCTTTCCTTTCGCCAAGACCATTTAGAGGAAGGCGGAATGAGCCCGCGCATGTGGTTCATACGCTCCGGGCAGTTGCGGGAATCAAGAATTGGAAGCTTGAGGAGGCTTCGAGTATTGTTCGAGCCAACTTTCTCCGCATCCTCTACGGCGGGAAGTAAAACTGATGGTGGGTTTGGTATGGCTACCAAGAAAGCGACTGATTACAGCAAGTTCAAGGAGCTTCTTCTGGAAAAGCAGACTGCAATTGAGAAGCAGATCATCGGCCTCAGGAAGAAGATAAAGAAGTCTCTCGACGAGGGACGGGTGTTTGAGCGCAATTCGGGAGATCCGGACAGCGATTTCGTGACAGAATCGAGCGAGATTGAGCGCGATGAAATGATGATTATGCAGCTCGAAAAAAACCTCCGGGAAATCGATGACGCACTGCAGGCTATCGATGAAAAATTCTACGGTGAGTGCCAGATGTGCGGGAAGTCCATCGATAAAGCGCGCCTGCGAATCGTTCCGTGGGCGAAATACTGCTACAAATGCCAAAGCTCGCTAGAGGAAAGCCAGTAACGCGTTTTGAACAGGAATGACGCAAAAGAACCGCCGATATACTCCGGGAACGGTAATAAGGAGAGCACTCCTTTCCAGTTAACGGATCGTAAACTCCCGCGCCGTCGTGATAATGTGTTTTTTTTCTTCTTCCTGTTTGCACTGCTCGCCGATCAGCTTTCTAAAGCACTTGTAGTGTACAGATTCGGCGTTCTTTCTGGTAATCCATCGTTTCTCAGTTTTCTCGGTGATTACATCTCGCGATTCCGCGAGTTTCCCTGGCGCACTGGCGCCGACGGATACAGGCAAGGCATCGAGCTCATAGACGGATTCCTCGCCCTGCATCTGACCACAAATACCGGCGCAGCCTTCAGCATCTTCGCAAACAACCCCGGCAAGCTTGCAATCGTCAGCGCGGTGCTGATTACACTTCTATACCTGCTTTTCAGGAAATGGGGACGCGGCAGCATCCTCTGGCCAATCGCGTTCGGCCTGCAGATCGGTGGTGCATTCGGCAATTTCATCGACAGGGCGAGGCTGGGCGAAGTCGTGGATTTCATTGCCACCAGAGTACCAACCCTCGCGGACGGACGAATTATGTGGATTGATTTCCCCATATTCAACATCGCGGATTCATGCGCGGTCGTTGGCACATTCGCAATCGGTATTCTCTTCATCAGTCGTGATCTTAGGCAAGGCTCGAAAGCTCGGAAGGCAGAATTTGAGCTTGCGCTCTTTGAAAAGGAATCATCTCGATTTGCCGAAACGGTTCATTCGATCGAACACTCGGAATATGATGCTAAATTATTACGCCGGGATGCTGCGCCTAAACCGGTTGCATTGTATCCTAATGAGCGCGATGATGCGGGCGGTATTCCTGCGGAGCTGGCGGATGAACTTGCTCTGCCGATGGAGAATGAAGCGGAATCGAGTTACATGGATGAGTAGTAGCCTATGAAAGATGATTATGGAAGGATTGAAGCTTTGATTCGGAATTCCGAATCGGACGAGCGCGCGATCGCGGGTGTGGATGAGGCAGGCGCGGGCGCGCTCGCAGGCCCTGTCGCTGCAGGCGCCGTGATTCTCGGCAGGGATCGCGACTGGAGTTTCCTTCGCGACAGCAAGACGCTTACGAGCAGGAAGCGCAGGGAATTCGCGAGTGAAATCCTGAAGTACGCGAAAGCCTGTGCAACCGCGTTCGTCCCGCACAGTGTGATAGATGATATCAACATTCTTAATGCGAGACTTCTTGCGATGAAGATTGCCGTTATAATGCTGTCTAAGCCACCCGACATTGCATTGTTCGACGGCAACAGGATACCTGCGGATTCGCCTGCCGGCTCACATGCGATCATCGGCGGCGACAACCTGGTTCCGGAAATCAGCGCAGCATCGATCCTTGCCAAGGTGGCGCGCGACGAGTATATGGGGCGAGTGGCGGAAGAATACAAAGACTACGGCTTTGAGCTTCACTTCGGCTATGCAACGAGAGTCCACAAGGACGCGCTCGAAAAACACGGACCGTGCGCGATCCACAGAAAAACATACGCGCCGGTACGAGAGTCCGAGAGAAACGGGCTGCCTCTTGAGCTTCCATTCGATTTGGCAGATGCATCCGATCCCCTTACTGCGGAGCAGCAGCTTTCCCCTTGAGCAATGGAAGATTCTCCGACAAGCGTATGACACCGTCCGCGTAAACGGATTCAAAACCGAAAATCCGCTCGAATCCCTGCTACAATTCCGGCGACATGAACGGAAAAATGAAACTGTCATTTTTTGGTGCGGCGGGAACCGTTACAGGTTCCTGTTTCCTTGTGAACACCGGTGTAGGCAAGGTGATGATCGACTGTGGGATGTTCCAGGGGCCGAGCGAAATCGAGCAGCGCAACTATCTCGGTTTCGGATTCGATCCCTCGGACGTTGACTACCTGCTCCTCACGCACGCCCACATCGATCACATCGGTCTCGTACCGAGGCTCGTCAAGTTCGGCTTCAACGGCTCGATTTACTGCACGCGCGCTACGCGCGATCTCGCGGAAATCCTGCTACTCGACAGCGCGCATATCCAGAAGCGTGATGCCGAATACGCGCTCAAGCGAAACGTCGATCTCGACCGCGTCCAGTCCTTCCCGCTCTATACAGCGGAAGACGTAATCGCAGCGATGCGGCGGTTCAGGCCGGTGGAGTACGAAGAGCCTGTTAATCTGTCGCGTAACCTGACGGTACGCTTCAGGGATGCCGGCCACATCATCGGCAGCGCGTCCATCGAGCTGACCGTGAAAACTGCCGAAGGAGGCGCAAGACTCGTCGCATCGGGCGATGTGGGGCTTGCACAATCCGCGATACTCAAAGACCCACGGCCTTTCGAACAGGCCGATTATCTCCTTTTGGAAAGCACGTACGGCGACCGCGATCACGACCGCAAGGGCGATAAAAAGGCGCTTCTCAGGGATGCAATCGAGCATATGCTCGAAAGAAACGGCCCGCTCATCATTCCGAGCTTCGCCGTCGGTCGCACACAGCAGATTCTCTATAACCTCTCCAAGCTCAGAAGCGAAAATCCACACTGGCCGAAATTTCCGGTATTCGTTGATTCCCCCCTCGCGACCAAGGCTACGCAGATCGTCAACAAACATCCCGAATGCTTCGACCGCGAGCTTGAGGCGATGCTCGATAAGGGAAAGAATCCGTTCATGGCGGACGGGCTTCAATTCACCAACAGCGTCGAGGAATCGAAGGATCTCAATTTCCTCAAGGGGCCGCGCATCGTAATAAGCGCAAGCGGGATGTGCACCGCGGGCCGCATCCGCCATCATCTCGCAAACCATCTCTCAGACCCCGATGCGACCGTTCTCTTCGTGGGCTTCCAGGCTCACGGCACGCTTGGACGCATTCTCATCGAGAAGGCGAAGCACGTTAAGCTGTTCGGCGAAAGAATTCCCGTGCGCGCGCGTATTGCAAAGATTAACGGCTTCAGCGCGCATGCAGGACAGACCGGACTTATCAACTGGGTTTCCGAAATGCGCGAGCGTCCGGGCAGGATTTTTATTGTGCACGGTGAACCTCGTTCGAGCAATGCACTTGCATCGCTGCTAGATGAACGCGGGTACGACGCTTCGGTCGCAATAGAAGATCAGACGGTCGAGCTTCCGCTTGTTCATCCGGTGCATACACCCGAGACTGCCGCTCCTCTTGCTGAGCGCGTCGGAGCGCTTTCTGCGAGAACCGAAGCAGTTCCAGCGCCGCCGCCCGAAGTTTCAACTCCGTTCAATCTTCCCACGCCGGTTCACCCCGGAGACAGTGCGAGAAACCGCGTTAGCCGCTACCTGCGCTGGCTCGAAAAAGAACTCGGCGATGCAGGGTTCGTAGTGGATGAAATTGAAAGCGAAATGCAGGGCTGGCTTGCATCGCCGAACCTGCCGCTCACACCGGCACAGAGCATAGGCGTGGTGTACGACGACATTCTCGCAGGAATTCTGCCGCTTCTGACGAAAATCCTTTCTGGTTACGAAAACCAGCTTTCTTCAAGCGATTCGAACGATGAAAGCGCGGGTGCGACCGGCGAGATTGCGCGGCTCAAAGCCAGGCTGGAAGAGATAGTCGTCGACAGCAGAAAACGCATCCTCGAAAAACTCGATGCAGGCTAGAACCGCGAATTGATGCACAAGGAGGCCTGCATCAGCTCTTAAAGAGACTAAACGCTATGCTATCCGCGCCGGAGTTTGAACGCTCCCAAAGTCTGCTCAAGATCGATGGACAATTTCGTCGTCTTTTCCTTGAAGTCGGCTGAAACGAAGTTCTCGCCGTCCCGAATCAGCCCGAAATCATCGAGGTTGTGCGTACCCATCTGGCCTGATGTAACGACGGTTATGCCTGCATCTGCCGGCATTGTCAGCTTCACCTTGCCCGCATTGTTCGAGATGCTCAGCGCAGCATCAGGCACGAGCGAGCCGAGCTTGATCGAAATCGCACCCATACTGTTCTCGATGAGGATATTTCTCACCCTCAGATCCTCAAGGTCAAGCTTCACGGAACCGGCCGAATTGTCCACCTCGATATCGTAAACGAGCCCTGGATGCAGCGCGCCTACAAGCGAACCTGCTTCGCTCTCCAGAACAAGATCGCACCTCGAAGCATCGTCGGGATCGGGGATGAATTCCACGCCCGATGCCGTAAATGCCTTTCGTACGCCGGTTGCGATAATATTGTCTTCGGAATGCGCGCCCTTTATTTTTGCGGAGCCGACCTTCGCCGAAATCATTACCTTGGCCTCGGTCACCCCTTCGGGAAGCAGCACCTTGAACGGGCGTTTACGATAGTTTTTCTGCACGTGTTCGCCGCCCTTTGCAATGATGACTTTGCACTTCTTTCCAACTGTGTTGCCGACTTCGCCCACTGTCTTGATAGCCTCACGCATGTTGCGGATGACGGCATCCGGAAGCTCGCGCGTGAACTCTGCAAATTCACCGCCCGAACGGTATCCAGCGTCATCATCAGCGCACAGGCCCAAAAGCCGCTCCGCATCCTCGACGGTTATCTTGCCGTCCTTCAGCATGTTAAGAATCTTCAATTGCTCTTCACCCATTTCAATCTCCTTGCATATCCTCGAAATCCTATGATGGATGGGCTTGAATACGGGATACTCAAGTGTTCAAGCCCTGAGCTCGCCCAGGAGCGTTTCAGCCTCTTCCATCGTTATTTCGCCCGCGGCAAGCTGGTCCAGGATCTCCTTTCGCCGCTCGCCAAGCTCTTCGGAAAGTGCCATCGCCTCACGTTTTCCCGGTCCAAGCCCCAGCTTCTCGATGAGACGCTCAAGCCGGCCGCGCACCGTCGGGTACGAAATACCAAGTGCGGCTTCAACATCCTTGATGCTCCCGCGCGCCGAAATAAACGCCCTGAGAAGCGTAAGGTCGTCGCCGTCGAGACTGGCGAATTCGTTGAGCCGGAACTTTCCCGTAAGCTCGCTCTTGCACGACTCGCAACAAAGCCGCGTAACAATCATCTTGCCTGCGCAAACGGGACAATCACAAACCACATCGAATACTTTCTGTGACATAACAATTCATATAATAAAGCAAGGCCTTGATATTATCAAGCTTTTTTTGTTCTTTTATAATTTTTTCTTATTTGTATATTGTTTTCCTTTGAAGCGGTTGGCCGCGCGTGTGTACCGAATCTGCAAACTTCAGCCTCCGGACAGGCAATTGCGCTATACTATTTATGCATTTGAGAACCCGACTGGTGCCGGGCTTTCGTTTCCTCGTGGAGAACCGATATGGAACTGCGTGACAGATTTCGGGGCTGCCTCGTCGGACTTGCAGTGGGCGATGCGCTCGGCCAACCCATCGAGGGGATGCGCGCGGAGAAAATTCGCCATATACATGGCATCGTGAGCGATTATCTGCCGGGCGCGGGCAGCTTCGAAGCAGGCGAAGGTACCGATGACACGCACCAGATGCTTGCAGTCGCCGAAAGCTATGTCGAAAGCGGGCGGATGAATGTTGGCGACATCGCGGGGCGCTTCGTGAAATGGTTCAGCGAGGACGGACGCGGGATAGGCCGCACCACGAACGAAGTTCTGTCTCGGCTTGATGAAGGAATGCCGCTCGATCAGGCTGCGCTGGAGGTCTGTAAAAGGCTCGGTGACAACGCGGCGGGGAACGGAAGCCTGATGCGGTGTGCACCGACAGGGCTTCTGCGCTTCCGCGAGCCGGAGGCGCTCGATGCCGAAAGCGCCGCCATCAGTGCGATCACGCACGCCGATCAGCGTTGTATAGATGCCTGCATCCTTTTGAACCGTGCGATTGCGTATCTGATCAATGTTGAAGAAAGCGCGGACGCGGAGCCGGACGGATCTAAAAAAACGCGCGAAAGTGCTATCGCGGGGGGCGCGATTGACGATATCGCGCGCGCGAAAGATGCCCGCGGCAGCACCGAAACCAGACCAGCCGCGCCAATCCTGCCGGTTCTCCTCAGTATTTCGCAGTCGCTCCACCCGAAGGTTCACACTGCGATTGCTGCGCTTACGACGTTCAAGCCGCACAACGTTCGCACCGGAGGATATGTGATTGAGACGCTTCAGGCCGGATTATGGGCGGTTATTCACGCAAGGAACTTCGAGGAAGGCCAGATCGCCCTCATGACGCTTGGTGGCGATACCGATACGGTTGGCGCGGTGGGCGGCGCACTCCTCGGCGCAAAATTCGGCATCGAAGGAATTCCAAAGCGATGGCTCGACGGCCTCAAAATGCGAGACCGGGTTATACAAGCCAGCGACGGATTATTGGGAATGCTGGGGGAATAGGAATACCGCAGCGCATATTTACAACCAAGAGAGGGCCGATCCGTCTAGCCACCATCGCCAGCATCATCGCCGCTTCCATCGTTTCCATCGCCGCTGTCATCGTCCACCTGCGTGTCATCGGATTCGAGGTGGGGGTCTTCGCTTTTTCCGCTGTAGTAATCCTCCTGGGCTGCATGCTTTGGCATATAGTCGAGCTGAAGGCCGGGCTGTGGCCTTGCAACCTTGAGTTCGGTATTGAACTGCACGGAAGCCGGATATGCGAAGTCAATGCCGATTCGCTGCGCGAGCTTCATCAGCTTGAGGTTGACATCCTGCCTGACGGCGAGGTATTCCGCCCACACCGTGGATTTTGTAAAGAAGTAGTAGAAAATCGAAAGATCGCAAGATCCGAATTCGTCGAAATAGACTAGCCAGTATCTCTGGTCGACGCCGGGATGCGTGCGAAGGAGTTTTCTGCTCTCATCCACGAACTCGTACATCTGCTCGGATGTCGTCCAGTAGGCAAGGCCGATGCGCATCTTGATTCGTCTTATCGGCATCCGCGAGAAGTTTTCGATGACGCTCGATGTGATTTTGGAGTTCGGCAGAGTGATCTGAGTTTTGGCGAACGTACGTATGCGCGTCGAGCGCATCCCGACTTCCTCGACCACACCCTCGACATCGTTGATCTTCACCCAGTCGCCGACTTCGAACGGCTTGTCGATCAGCACCGTCACGCTTCCGAATATGTTCGAAATCGTGTCCTGCGCGGCGAACGCGACGGCGAGACCTCCGATTCCGAGGCCTGCGATAAGGGTTGTTATGTTGAAGCCCCAGAGCTGTATGATAATCAAGGCAGTGAATATCCACAGGATAACCTTGATTGCATCGCGGATAATGGGCATGAGAACGTCGTCGATTTTGGTGTCGGATAATTCGGCCTTGCGTTTTGCAAAATAGATGATTGCTTCAAGAATCCAGTTGAGGAAGCGCGCGAGGAAAAAGATGATCAAAGTAATCGATATCTGCTGAAGCACTTCGCGCAGGGAATAGGTCGTCTTCGCCAGCTTCAGAATCTCGGTGTCCGGTATCGGAATGATGAGCACTGCAAGCCAAATGGCGAAGAAAAGAAGCAGCCAGCTCACCGATTTGTGCATCTCCTTGACGAACTTGTCATCGTCATCGGATGCCGTTGCTTTTGTCACCAAAAGCACCCGGTGGTTTATATACCAGGTCAGGAAGCGGCGAAGGACAAGAACTGCAAGTACGATGAGGAACGCGACAATCCAGTTCAGCCAGCTATAGCGTATGTATTCTATGGCTTGCTCGTTTCCAAGCTCACCCGCAAAAATGGCCAGAATACCCGCCTTAATTGCAATAGCGAAACCCATGTCATTCTCTCCTGCAACGACTGTGAGATATTGATGCGCTTACCGTCGCATCGCAAAGTAACAGGTGAAACATTAGACTACCTGCAGAAGCCGGCTCATTATACATGAAGAAAGCGGGCGGATACACGCAATTGCTTCGAAAGATTCAGACGATGAAAAGCGCTGCGTGTACTAAACAGCAGGGAAGATACTAAGCTGTACTTTTTTTTCTGCACCAGGCCATTTTGCAGTCAATAGATTCCCGGATCGATTCGTGCGGGCACGGTTTTTCTGCGAGATCGGCGATTGTCCAGCGGCCAAGAACCGTAATTACTGCCTTGTGAAGCTCGAACATCGCCTCGTGGTAGCTGCATACAAGCGAGAAGTCATCGACGATACTGGAGCAGTAATCGCCCAGGATTTTCCCCTGGCACGATTCAACGACCTCCAGTAGCGATATCTTTGCAGGATCCTTTGCTATTATAACCCCGCCGTGAACCCCGCGCACCGCTCTTAGTATGCCGGCTTTCGTGAGAATTCCTGCAACTTTCGCAAGGTAGGTCGGGCTTGCATCAAGTACACTCGCAATTCTGCGCGGCGGCACGGGTTCTCTGTCTTCTTCCAGCAACAGACAAAGCAATATCTGTATCGCCAATTCAGACGTCTGACTGAGCATATCTTAAACCACGATAATGATAGCATCATTTATCCGAAAATGTGATGGGAAGGATGAAATTGCTGACGTTATGCAGTAAATGAAGAAATCACATATCCCAAAGAATGGCTCGACGTTGTGGTTGGTCTATTCCTGTGGCAGCGGTGATCCTTGCATCAACGCTCTCTCGGCTTCGCTTGACAACTGTGATTATCGAGGAACGGCTGGTCTGTGTATAATAACTCCGAGATGCGTGTGGGATTCGATATGCAGGCGCTTGTCGGCGGCGGAGCGACGGGGCTCGGGATGTACGCGCGGGGCGTTTTATACGCGATGGAACTGCTCACGGAAGGCAAGGCGGAGCTTCCCGATATCCGCCGTGATCTGCCCGGGTCGGTTACGGACAGGCTTGGTATGGCTCAGGACTGGTGGAGAACCGCAGAAATCGTCAGGCTCTACCCGAATATTACCGAGCGTCCCCTAGCATCGGCAGGTGCCAGGATATGGTGGGAACAGGTCGGGCTGCCGAGGGCAATCCAAAGCGAAAATATCGATGTTATTTACTCTCCGGCACTGGGTACACCGATAAGGCAAGAGAGACCGAAGGTCCTTGTCGTTCACGACCTCATTCCGCTTCACGAAAAGAAAAAAACGCTGAAACTGTCCGAGATGTACTTCACCCGCTATCTCCCCAAATGCTACCTGGCTGCGGATTACATCGTGTTCCACACGGAAACCGTGCGCCAGGAATTTCTATCACTGTTTCCGAAATTCGATAATGAGAAAACGTTTGTTGTGCCGGCGTTTCCTGCATGCCTCGTTCCATCGCTGTACCCCCCGACGAGCGGCGGCGGCTGGTATTATCCAGGCCCGAAGCCGGATGAGCTCGAATTGCTGCCCCACGACAGACGGGAAGGATTCATTTGCATCGCAACCTTCGAAGAGCGAAAGAACCTGGGACTCGCGCTCGATGCATATTCAAGGCTCGATGAAGAAGTACGCGAAAAACATCCGCTCATATTCATCGGAAAGGGCGGCGAGGAACGCGAGTTTTTCTGGCAGATGATCGAAGATGGCGGGATGTCGCGGTACGTAAAGCTGACCGGCTATGTGCCGCAGCAGATTCTGATCACATACCTGAGGAAGGCGCTTGCGCTGATTTTTCCCAGCACCGACGAGGGTTTCGGAATGCCTCCTCTTGAGGCGATGAGCCTTGGCACACCTGCAATCGTGAGCGACGCGCCGGCTGTGAAGGAGACTTATGACGGAATCTGCCCCGCCGTTGGAAGCAGCGATGCTGCAAGTCTCGCAGAGGAAATGATGCGCCTTGCTGCGTATCCGAAGCACTGGCATAAGCTCTCGCAAAGCGGGATCAGCTTTGCAAAGGAGTTCACGCCGGAGCGCTCCGCTGTTGTATCGCTTGCGGCGCTGTGGCTCGCCGTGAACGACGATGAGCGGTGAATGAAACAGGCCTGCACAAATTCCTGTGTCTGCGCGCACAGATCACTGATTCTGACGAGTGCGGGCTCTTCAAGTGTATAATTCCTACGTGATTATTCTAATCGACCTCGACAACACGATTTATCCCGCAAGCAAGGGAGTCCTGAAGGCCATTGACAGGCGTATGAGCCGTTATATGGTTGAAAAACTCTGCATTCCCCGCTCCGATGTGGACGAAATGCGTGTCAGGTACTGGAAAACATACGGCACGACGATGCGGGGCTTAAGGGAAAATTTCGAGATCGACGAGGTGGATTTCCTCGAATACGTGCATAATGTACCGGTTGAGGATCTTCTCGAACCCGATACGCGATTAAGAAGGATATTATCCTCAGTCGAGCATTCAATGTACATATTTACAAATGCTGACATAAAGCATGCTAAGCGTGTTCTTGCGGCGCTCGGCATTGCAGATTTACTGGACGGTATTTTTGATGTTAAGACACTTAATCTGCTCGCAAAACCAGACCCGCGATCCTACACCGCGGTAATGGAGCGATTTTCTGAGGGAAAACGCGATAATCCAGATGAAGATCACTCTCGACCGGGCATTATGGGCGCTGATTCTCAGAATCCGGATTCTTCGCGGCCGCGAACCGGCGAGCAGTTTCTTTTTCTCGACGACTGCTCGATGTATCTCAAGCCTGCAAAGGAAATCGGCTGGATTACGGTTCATGTCTGCGAGGAATCGGGGGCTAAGCCTCGTGAATCGCAAGCAGACGGAAATGAAACGGGGGCGATGCGCGGAGGAATCGACACCTGGGTGGATTATACGATCCCAAGCGTTTGCGACCTGCCACAGTTGATTGGCGAGATTGAACGCAAGGACGGAGCGAAGAAGTGATAACCGGCATCGGCACTGACTTGATCGAGGTTGAGAGGGTTGAGCGTGTGTGCAGGAAGAACGCGCGGTTTGTCGAGCGGGTTTTCACCAAAGCCGAAGCGGAATTCAGCTTCAGGAACAAGAAGAATCCCTATATGCACCTTGCGGCGTGCTGGGCGGCGAAAGAGTCGTTTTTCAAGGCGACAAACATCAGATGCAGATTCAGGGATGTCGAAGTTACGCACGAGTCTAGCGGCAAACCGTATTTCAACTTCGGCCCGTCGCTCGAAGGCAAGATCGATAATCTCCGCGTGCATCTGACCATAAGTCATATCAAGGAATACGCTACGGCAACCGTCGTCGTCGAAACAGCCGAATAGCTCAATACCGAATAGCCGGACTCGCGGGTGTTGCGGTTGA
>JAGGVC010000031.1 GCA_021158185.1 bacterium
ATCGCTGTCGACGCCAGAGGCAGGATTCGAATGCCGCTTCATCTCGCCGACGGAAACGAGCGCGAGGTCGTCGTCACGATCTCGATGCACGGTCCGTACCTTGAAATATGGCCGAAGTGGCGTTTCGAGGAGTTCTATGCGATGCTCTGGCAGAAGAGCAGCATGAGCACTTTCCGCGGCTTTATGAATTATGGCGACAGGGATTTCATCGACAACATGCGCGATCTCGTCGAAAGCCATACTCGTGTCACGATGGATGAATCCTTCCGTCTCGTGCTCCCGCAGACGCTTCGAGAAGAAGTCGGGATAGGTACGGGGGATTCGGTTGTTGTTGTCGGCCAGGTCGAGTTTGTCGAAATCTGGCCCGAAGGCCAATATGCGGCCTACAAAACTAAGCGCACCAATCGGGATTTATCCCGGGTGTTCAACGCTGAGGGGCTCGGAACCGACGATTGTGGCGGCGACGTTGGTTCCGATGCCTCTTCGGTTGATATTGATGAGGAGTAATCGCCGTGCCTGAAGCGGGTGAAGGTTCGCTTCACGAAAGCGTGATGGTGTCCGAGGTTCTTGAAAACCTCGACATCGGAGAGGGGGGGAAGCACCTTGAATGTGGGGTTTCTACGGGAGGGCACCTTCTCGAAATCGCGAGCAGGCTTGGGGCGAATGGGTTCGCTCTGGCAATCGACCTTGATGAAGACGCTCTCTCGATCGCTCAAAAGAGGCTTGAGGACAAAGGGATTTCCTGCAAAATCGAGTTCATATGCGGGAATTACGCCGATCTCTCCGTTCATCTTTCTCAGAAAGGAATCGAACCCGGCTTTTTCGATACGGCACTTCTCGATGCAGGTGTAAGCGGATTTCAGCTTAAGGGCGACCGCGGATTCAGTTACTCAAGGGATTTGCCGCTTGATATGCGTTACGGAAAAGCACAAAAAGTGACTGCGGAGAGCATTCTGAACGGTGCCGATGTCGGCGAGCTCAGGAGGATTTTCGCGGAGTACGGTGATTTACACGATGCAGCCAAGGTCGCATGGGCGATCTATACCGCAAGACAACACACACAGCTTGCGACCACGGGCGACCTGGTCAAAGCTCTTCAAGACGTTTATCCAGAACGAATGCCGCATGGGAAAAGGATGCGCAGGCTCGGCCAGGTTTTCATGGCCGTTCGCGAAGCCGTAAACGAAGGGCAGCGCTGCCTTGAAGGCGGCATCGATAACTCGATTCAATACCTAAGGAAGGATGAAGGCAGGTTCGCGCTGCTTACGTTCAGTGGCAACGAGAACCTGATAATGAAGCGAATTGCGGCGCGCTATCGCAGGCCTGGGAAGTTCAATCCCGACTGGGTTCTCAAGAAGGTTACGAACCGGGCAGTCAAGCCGACGAGAGATGAGGTTCGAAGGAATCCAGCGTCACATTCCGCGATGCTTCGAGTCTTTAAGAAACTCCCTGTGAGCAAGGTGGAGGTGTAAGGAATGGGTGTGCAGACATCGATCAGGCGAACAGTTGAAGAACGGATGCCGGTAGAACCGGTCAACTACGACACAAGCAGGATGTACAGGATCGCGGAGCGGAACACGCTGGAAAGTCCGATGTTCCGACTCAAATGGAATATCTTCGTAGGTGTAATGATAACCCTGATTGTATTGATGCTTCTTGGCATTGCTTACGTGGCTACCCAGTATTCGATCAAACAATACCGTCTTCAGCAGCTTGAAGAGTCCCTCCGCAATCTCGAAGTACAGATTTCGCATGCTCAAGCTGAGAATCTTGGTGCAAGGCGCGATGTTTTCTTCGACGCGGGTCTCAAGAATCGGTTGAATCTCGAATACCCGCAGGTTACAAAGTTCGTGCATCTTAATCCTGTCGTGATCGAACCCGGCGTGGATTCGCTGGTTCGTTCGCTTTATGGCTTGAGTGCTTCCACCGTCGAGTTCGGCGGTGCGTTTCCGGGATTTTAGGTAAGGGCGCAGATGTATTTATCAAGTACGGCAGCGCCGGATGATTTGGAGTGTAAATTAAATGTCTCGCGGAAGAGAAGGCATGCAGGTACGAGAAACATCGATCAGATGGAAGTTCTTGTGGCTTATGATGTTTGCAGGCATTTTCGCACTTTCGATACTCGCATGCGTATTCGTAAGGCAGGCCGTTCAGCGGGATAGAATACTCAACCGCGTTGATTCAAAATGGACCGCTTTCTATGAAGTACCACCGCGCCGCGGCTCGATTCGTGCGCGAGGGGGATCGATCCTTGCGATAAGCGAAAAAACATACGAAGTTGTTCTCGATCCTACTGCTTTAGGGAACGACGTTTTGATTGCAGATGTTCTTTCACGCGAGCTTGATCTTTCGCTTGTCGAGCTACTGCCGATGATTCAGGAAGCAAGGGCGAATGGGAGCCGCTATCTTCGAATCAAAGATGGCCTTACCCACGCTCAGATGGTTGACATTCACAACCTTAATCTGAAGGGAGTGTTTATAAACGAGAATTATCAGCGATATTATCCATTCAAAGATCAGATGTCACCACATACAATCGGGTTCATACGCACGCGCGACAACGTCTATTTCCAGGCGGAGAAGGCGTTCGACAAGATGCTTTCGGGCAGGTCGGGTCGGATTTATTACCAGCGCGATTCAAAGTGGGGGAGGATTCCCGAAACAACCTATGTTGACCGTGAAGTGGTGAACGGGCGCGATGTATACCTTACGATTGACGAAAACATCCAGACGGTCTGCGATATCGAGCTTGAATTTGCAATCGAACGGAATCGCGCGAGCTGGGGGCTTGTCGCAGTGATGGACCCGTATACAGGCGAAATACTCGCGAATGCGGTTCGACCGACGTTTGATCCGAACGAGTGCGTACGCGGCGCAACGGTGGATGCGATCGCTGCGAACCCGCTTTATGGCTATGTTGTCGAACCCGGGAGCATTATCAAGCCGATTATGATCGCGGGCGCGCTGGAACGGGGATATGTTGATCTGGACAAGATGTACTACTGCCCGGCCTCGCTTAAGGTCAAGGATATCGTGGTCACCGAAGCGCACAAAGGTTTTGGTTTCGGCTGGATTACGGTTGAGGAAGGCGTAGTGCGATCGAGTAACGTTTGCATGGCCCAGATTGGAACTGATATGGGCCTGAACCAAATGATGACGGTTCTTGAAGGCGCAATGCTCTTTGAGAAGCCGGGGCTTGGAATGCCCACGGAAACCGCAGGGCTTCTGCCTGAACATGCCGTCAAGAACAAGCGGGGCGTTTATCCTGAGAAGTTCGATACCGATGAGGCTACCGCGGCTTACGGGCAGGGACCCGCGATGAGTCCACTTGCAATTATGTGTGCATACGCGGAGATCGCGAACGGGGGCTATTCCGTCCAACCCCGAATTGTGCTTGGCACAGCAAATGATATTGGGGGCATAGTTGGAAGTGTGGACAGGAAAACATCAGGCTATGCAGCGTACAAGCCCGGAAGAACCGAACGCCTTTCGCGTGATCACCCATACAAGGAAGAAACGGTGGAAGCTGTTCGGAAGATACTCATTGATGTCGTCAATTCTGAGCATGGCACTGGGAAAAGGGCCAGACTTTCGAGCGGGCTTACAGTTGCGGGAAAGACGGGTACGGCACAGGTCAAACTTCCGGGGCGCGACGGCTATGCAGAGGGCAAGTATCTTGCAAGCTTCATCGGGTTCTTTCCGGCGGAGCGACCTAAATATCTTGTGCTCGTTATGTTCATGTCGCCTCGCGGTAAGTTCTACGGTGGCGAGATTGCGGCACCGGTTTTCGCCAAGGTTGCGGATCGGATTTGCTATCTCGACCGTATCAGCCCCGAAGTGTATGTGAAGTCGAAAAGCGCGGCCTGATGAAGGAGTCAAGCCGTGATCGATGAGTGTGGAAGCGGATTATGAAGTTGTCGAGTTTGATCGAAAAGTTGAATGTAATTGAGCTTCGGGTCAACGATCCGGAGCTTGATATCGCATTCGTGACGGAGGATTCGCGAAGATGCACTGAAGGCGCGGTCTTTGTTGCGGTAGAGGGAACAAAACTCGACGGGCATGATTACATAGAAGATGCACTGAGTAAAGGTGTTTCAGCGGTCGTTTGCGAGAGGAGTATTCATCTGGTCGATCCTGATGAAAGAGTTCAGAACATCATCAGGGTTACGAACGGACGATTTGCGCTTGCAGAGCTTGCAGCGCGTCTTTACGGCGAGCCGAGCAGGCAGCTTCGCGTTGTCGGTGTTACCGGTACGAACGGCAAGACGACCGTTGTGTCTATTCTGGTGGAAATTCTGAGATTAGCCGGAATAAACGCGGTCGGGCTTACAACGGTTGGCACTTATGACGGCGGGAAATATACGGGCGAGTGTGATTTGACGACGCCCGATCCGGTTTTTCTTCAGAAACGTATGGTGCGCGCTCTGCGGGAAGGTGTATCGCATTTTGCGATGGAAGTAAGCTCGCACGCGATTGCGCAGAAGCGCATCGCGAAAACGAACTTTGTCGCTGGCGCGTTTACCAATCTGACGGAAGATCACCTTGATTTTCATGGCGATATGGAGAATTACGAGGCAGCGAAAGCTGAATTTTTCCGTGATTACTTGTTCGATCCATCGCACCATTTCGCCGTGATAAACAAGGATGATCCCGTTGGAAGAAAATTTGCTGCAATGACGGGGGCGCAGGTTATTACCTGTTCTCTCGATGATCAGAATGCCGACGTATACGCCAGGATTCTGGAACTCACACCCCAGGGCTCCAGATTTGAGATGGCACTTAATGTCTCCAAACTTTCCCAGGTTACCTCCGCCTGGATCCCCCAAATTAGCCGGGCATCCCTGACAGTCGGCACAGGGCTGCCCGGCATTTTCAACGTTACGAACTCGGTCATTGCCGCAACGCTTGCACTGGCGCTCGGAGTCGACGTTGACGATGTGGTTTCGGGGGTTGAAGCGTTTTCGGGGGTGCCGGGGCGAATGGAGCGGATCGATGAAGGACAGAAGTTCACTGTGTACGTGGACTACGCCCATACTCCGGATGCTCTCAAGAACGTGCTTGAAGCAATTCGTACAATTAGTCAACAGGGAGGGCGCATTATTCTTGTCACGGGCAATGGCGGCGACCGTGATAGACAGAAGCGCCCTCTCTGCGGTGCAATCGGTGCAGAGCTTAGTGATCGTCTGATTCTTACGAACGACAATCCTCGCACCGAGGATCCGCAGCAGATATTGAACGACATTCTCGCAGGTATTCCAGGTGAGAAGATGAACTCGCTTGAGGTGATTCCCGAGAGGAGAAACGCTATTCGTCGAGCCATCGAGCTTGCAGAGGCGGGCGATATTGTTCTGATCGCGGGGAAGGGCCATGAGGACTACCAGATCATTGGAACAGAAAAGCAGCCGTTCGACGATAGCGTCGAGGCAAGGATTAGCCTAAGGGAACGGCTTGGAACGGCTGGTTAGTCCTGGGCACAGAGGTAAGGATTCATTGGGGCTGATACCCCAAAACTAATATGCAGGGAGCGCTTCGTGCGCGGCTTAGGCTTTACTTTTGCAGAGCTTGCCAAGGCTCTTTGTGCAGAGCACTTACGCGGCGATACCGACGCGCGCGTTTCTGCATTCGATGTCGATTCAAGAAGAATTACGCCAGGCCAGCTTTTTGTTGCGCTAAAAGGTGAGCGGACTGACGGCCACAGGTTCGTTGCAGAGGCTGCGGCGAAGGGAGCGTATGGAGCAGTTGTTTCGGAAAGGCTGGACACCTTTGGGGAGATTCCGGAGCGGTTTTCGCTTCTTTATGTCCCTGATACCCAGCGTGCTCTGGAAAAGCTCGGCGGTCTATGGCGGCAGAAATCGGATACTACTGTAATTGGTATTACGGGAAGCGTAGGGAAGACCACGGCAAAGAGCATCCTCGCGCACATCCTTGGGGATAGATTCGATGTACTGAAGAGTCCGGCCAACTGGAACACGGAAATCGGAGTGCCCCTTACTTTTGCATTGATAAAGCCTGAAACCGAGGTTGTCGTGATCGAAATGGCGATGCGCGGACGCGGTCAGATCGCGCGTCTTTCGGACATCGCGCGTCCGAATCACGCGGTAATCACGAATGTGCGCCTGGCACATCTGGAACTGCTCGGTTCCCGCGATGAAATAACAAAGGCCAAGCTTGAGATCGTAAGAGGGCTCGAAGCGCAAGGTTCGTTTTGGATAAACCGTGATGAAAAAGTTCTGGCAGGATTTATCGGCCATAACGGCAACAGACGAGATACTGAAAAGTATCTGGGATTCAGTGGAGAAATACGCTCGTTCAGCCTTAAGGGCGATGCGGATGTTTACGCATCGGACATCGAGCTAGCTGGGCTTGAAGGTTCGAAGTTCGAGCTGGTACTTCCTGATTCGCGCGCGCGCGTAAATTTCCCGCTGCTCGGAAAGGGCGCGATCGCGGGCGCGGTTTCTGTCGCGGGAATTGCGTGGAAGCTCGGTTTGGACGCAAGCGAAATTTCATCGCGCCTTTCCACGCTCGAATCGGAAAGAGGAAGGCTTTATCGAATTGACAAGGATGATTTGATCGTCGTTGACGACAGCTATAACGCCGGCCCGGATTCTGTGCTGAATGCACTGGGCGTCGCCCGTTCGATTCAGATTTACGACGGCCTACCCGTTGGACTCGTAATAGGCGATATGCTCGAACTGGGGATATCGTCAAGGGCGGAGCACGAACGAATCGGACGTTCGATAGCTGCGCTCAATCCTGCATTCGCCGTAATTGCAGGCGATTTCACCGAAGACGTGATGCGCGGGCTTAGCGATGCTCCGTTTCCGATTTCGCGGATTACACCTGATGATGCAAGTAACTATGATGACCGGTTTATAGATGGGATTGTTAAGTCCACGGCCTCACATATTTCGGGAATTTCAGGGCGTATCGTTCTGTTCGTAAAGGGCAGCAGATCGCTCAGATTAGAAAGAATCGTTAACGAGTTTGCAGTGCGCAGTGATGATGAAGAAGGAGGTGTCGCAAATGCTGACTGAAGTGTTTGCAGGTGCTTCCAGATACATCGTGCTTCTTGTTCAATATGCCGCAGTCGGGTTTCTCGGCTCGTACTTGCTTGTCAGGCTTCTCGGTCGGCTTAAAGTATTTCAGCCATATCGTCTGCAGGGGCCTAAGACTCATTTCGAAAAGGGCGATGTTCCAACCGGCGGCGGTTTGGTTTTCATCGTCGGCATTGCGATTTTCTGGGCGATTGAATGGTTTATGTGGCATAGCGCGAACCTGTTCGGATCGCCTTGGGACGATCACGCCTTCAAGAGCATCACCATTATCTGCGCCGGTGTGATCGTCTGCGGACTCATAGGGTTTATTGACGACCTTATGAAGTTCACCTACAAAGCCTCAATCGGGCTCCCCGCCCGGTATAAGTTTTTGCTCCAACTCCTCGTTGGGGCCATTGCCTCCAATCTCCTTACCCCGGAAAGCTCCCAGCTCGCGCTGCCTTTGTGCGGCAAGAGCTGGGAGCTTCAACTTCCTTTCGCGATAATCATCGGTGCTTTGGTTTTTGCGGGAGTGGTTAACGGAGTCAACTTTTCGGACGGGCTTGACGGACTTGCCTCAGGGAGCATCATCATCACGTTAATCGGCGTGAATCTGTTGGCCATTCTGTTCTATATGTCTCATCTGACAGGCATCACGATTGCTGCAACCGGGCTTGTTCTTGGATTTTTCATGCTGAATCTCAAGCCTGCCAGGATTTTTATGGGTGATACAGGGAGTTACGCGCTGGGAGCGCTTATCGCTCTATTGTGTATTTCTGCCGGGTTGCACGTGTATGTGCTTTTGATCGGTATCGTTTATGTTGTTGAAGTATTGAGCGTGATGCTCCAGGTTACAAGCTTCAAGCTTACTGGCAGGCGCATATTCAGGATGTCGCCGATTCACCACCATTTCGAGGAACTTGGATGGCGGGAGGAATCGATCGTTGTGTACTTCTGGCTTGTACAGGCGATTGGCTGTACAATGGCTGTACTGATGGCGTTTTAACGGTATCTTTTCGACCGACGTACTAATACTTTCTTTTTTGGAACTGCTTTTATGGATGTAAAGGGAAAACGAATCGGAGTTTACGGGTATGGAATTACAGGCCAAGCTGTTGCTTCTGCGCTTATGGCAAAAGGCTCGATTCCAGTGGTTTTCGACGACAGAAACGTCGAGAGCTTGAGCGCCAAGCTGGAGAAGCAAAGAGACGAGAATGGCCTTGAATATCATATCGGCAGCTGGGACGCAACCGAGCATTTCGCAAGCCTGAGCACTCTCGTAATCAGCCCTGGAATCTGGCAGGACAACCCGAATCTCGATGTTGCGCGTCGATTTGGACTCGAAACTATTAGCGAAATCGAGTTCGCGTGGCGCGTCGGGAAGGGAACCGTGATAGCTGTCACAGGGAGCAATGGAAAAAGCACTACGACCGCGCTGGCTGGAGAAATAATGAAGCGTGCATACGCCGAGAAGAAGGGCGATGTTTACGTTGTGGGCAACATAGGCTCACCTTACATCGGCGTAGCGTTCAATTTGAAGCCGGAAGATGTAATCGTCCTCGAAGTTTCAAGCTTCCAGCTTGAAGCAATGCCAACGTTCAATCCGCATATCGCCATTTTTACGAACATCACACCGGATCATCTCGAACGGCATGGCACTTTCGAGAACTATGCCGCCATAAAACGCAGTCTCGTTTCTCTTATGACGGAAGATGACTGTGTGATCTACAATTTCGAAGATGAAAATCTCCAGCCGTCGATGTTTCCGAACTCGGCGCCGAGATACCTGGGCTTCACCAGCGCCGCGCAAAGTTTCCCCGAGCTGGGTGCGTGGCTCGATAACGCCGAAATCCTGGCCGATTTGGGGAAAGGTGTTGTAGAGCGCTACCCTCAGGCCATGGTCAAGCTGAAAGGACTTCATAACGTCGAAAACTCGATGTGCGCGCTTCTGGCGTGCAGACTGATGGGCGTGCAGAGCGGAACGATAATCGAGGCCGTGGAGGGATTTCAGGGCTTTCCGCACAGAATTGAATTCGTTCGAGAGCTCGGCGGAGTGAGATGGTACAACGATTCAAAAGCTACGAATCCCGAAAGCACGGTGACCGCGCTCAGGGCATTCGACGAGCCGATAATCCTGATTATGGGCGGCAGGGACAAAGGCACTCCTCTCGATGCTCTGGCCAGGCTCGCACGAAGCAAAGCTGAAAAGGTGGTTCTTTTCGGTGAAGCTGCGGATCGCTTCGAAACGGAAATGCGCAATATTGGTTTCGGCAATATCGAGCGTGCATCAAACATTGAGGATATTGTTAAGCTGGTGCGCCGCGCTGCGACACCGGGCAGAATTGTTCTCTTCAGCCCGGCGTGTGCGAGCTTTGATATGTTTTCGAGCTTCGAGGAGCGCGGGAACGTATTCAAGGGCATTGTGAAAAACCTACCGGAGGTTGGTGTATGAGCCTGGTCCGCGCACGAGAGAGGCTTTTCCGGCAGTCGCGTGCCGCGTCGGGAAATACCGTTAAGGAGCTCGGATTCTACACAACCAACCTTGTTTGGATTACGCTCGGAATTACCCTTTTTGGGCTATTGATCGGATACTCCGCTTCGAGCACTCGGCTTATCAGTGAAGGGCTCTCTCCTGTAAGGGAGATAACGGGGCAGATATGGTTTACAATCGTCGGACTTGTGGTGATGTTCCTCGTAAGCAGATTCCGTTTCTCTCCGGACGCAAAGGGTGCAGGGCTTTATCTTCTGGTCAAATCGTCATACTGGCTCAGCGTTGTTCTTCTTGCGCTGGTGCTCCTCGAGGCACAGGTAACCAAGGGTGCAACCCGAACACTCGATTTTGGCTTCATTCATTTTCAGCCGACCGAGCTGGCTAAGTTTGGTCTCGTTTATTACATTCTTTATTTGCTGTTGGTAGAACCGACGCTCGCAATACCATCACGCCTGAGGTATGGCGCGTTAATTGTCCATCTGAAGCTCGTCGATATATCAAAGCCGGCTGTCAGAGTATCCCTTGCGCTTTTCGCTTCGGCTGTCGTGCTGATTCTAACCGTTTGCCAGCCATCTGTTGGAAACACGATCTTCATCGGCATTTTGGCGCTTGCTGCGCTGTCGCTCGGCGGGGTTAGGAAGCGCTGGCTGACTTTGATTGCTATTGTTGTGTTGATCATTGGAGCCCTGTATGTATTCGGTGATAACGACAAGTACAAACATGTTGGAACTAGATACAAGGCCTGGATGAATCCTCTCGGAACGTATGAGACAGCAGGAAGCGAAGCTGGTGGAGGCCTGGCGGATCGCGAGAGCTATCAGATTCTCCAGAGTCTCGGTGCGATTGCAAACGGCGGATTGGAAGGGCAGGGGCTTTTCAAGGGCGTTCAGAAGATAAACCGTCTGCCGGAAGCTACAAACGACTTCATATTTGCGGTGATCTGCGAGGAGTTAGGTTTCCTTGGTGCATTCGGGGTTGCGGCAGCATTCTTCGCGATGCTCTATATGATCTGCGGGATAGCGATGCGGATTCGGAATCCGTTCTACTCGTCCGTTGTTTTTATGATCGGGCTTTCGATTTTTATTCAGGCCGGAATAAACATGGGTGCTGCGGTGAGCCTGTTTCCCACAACAGGCATCAACCTGCCGCTTATTAGCTTCGGCGGAACGTCAAAGCTGGTTACGCTTTCGCAAATCGGCCTTGTTCTCGCCATAGCTTATGCGTTCATCAGGTTTGAAAGAACGCGTGTTTGAGGTTCGGATAAAGGATTAGTGCAAGTGTTTGAAGGATTTTTCGTTCTGGTGATTTCTCGCCTTGAACGTCGAATCGAGGAAGAATTGCTAGCATTGCGGGAGGAAATGTCATAGAATAATTGGTTATCTTTGATGTAGGACTCAGGTAGTCTTATGGTCTTAACGCACAGAATTAAGCGGATTCACTTTGTGGGCGTGGGCGGCGCAGGTGTGAGCGCGCTGGCAAAACTCATGATCTCGATGGGCTACGAAGTAACGGGATCGGATCTTTCGCCAAGCCAGATTACGAGACAGCTCGAAGCAAGCGGCGTTCGCATTTTTTACGAGCACAACGCGGGTTTTGTGCGAACTGCGGATCTCATTATCACATCCACGGCCATTCCCGAAGATAACGTCGAAGTGCGCGCAGCGATAGAACTCAACAAGCCCAAGCTGACGCGTATAGCTTTCCTGAGTTACTTGATGAAGGGGAAATTCGGAATCACAGTTTCGGGCAGTCACGGGAAAAGCTCGACTTCTGCAATGATCGCATATATTTTCTTTACAGCGGAGACCGATCCGACTTTTGTTGTGGGAGGTCTTCTGAACGGGTTCCTTGGGAATTCACGCCTGGGGAAAAGCAAGTTCTTCATCTGCGAAGGCGACGAAAGCAACAACAGTTTTCTCGAATTCACAGCAAATGTCGGCGTGGTGCTCAATATAGATGATGATCATATCGATTTCCACAAGTCCGTAACAAACCTGCAAAACAGCTTTATCAAGTTCATCAATAAGCGTGAACCGGATGGCGTCACGGTAGTTTGTCTGGATGATGCGGGTGTCCGCGAAGTTCTTCCCAAGCTTCAAACAAGGCTCATCACATATGGCATCGATGCGGAAGATGTCGATTATCGTGCAAAAAACATCAGAATCGCCGATTTCACGACGCGCTTTGACGTGTTTCATAAAACAAGGGGGGAAATCGGATCGGTGCATCTGCGCTTTCCTGGACGCCATTACGTGCAGAATGCACTTGCTTCGATTGCCGTGGCTGAATACTGCGGCGTAGGTTTCGACAAGGCTGCAGTTGCTCTTGAAACCTTTCCGGGTGTTCACAGAAGATTTGAAAAGCTCATTGTTACGGACGATGTGATGGTCATCGATGATTACGCTCACCACCCCACTGAGATAGCAGCTCTTATGAGAGCAACGCGCGCTGGCGGTGCGAAGCGGCTTCGTGTTGTCTTTCAACCACACCGTTATACGAGAAGCAAACTTATGGCCAAGCGTTTTCCTGAGGCCTTCGATTATGCTGATGAAGTGATTCTCACTTCGCTTTACAGTGCAGGGGAGAGGCCGATTGCGGGTATCGGGAGCCGCTATCTGTTCAGGTATTTTGAAGAGCGATTCCCTCGAAGCCGCATCAAGCTCATTGAAGACTCCGCCGAGATCGTAGATTATCTCAGAAACACGATCAGGAAAGGAGATGTAATGATGACCGTTGGTGCGGGCGACGTGTACAAGATCGGCAATGCCCTTAAAGAACATATCGAGAATGCTGAAATCGACACGGGAGATTTCGTTGCGGATCGAACTTTTGCCGAGTTCAGCAGCGATGAGGATGTCAAATCGTGATGCTGACTCAAGCTTTCGGCTTATGCAGCGTTAGGCTTGTTTTAATCTATTGAACGGAAGGATGCCTTTGTGAGTGATAAATATTATTCTAGTGAAGAGATCCTGAAAAGAATCGAGGCGCAGGTGCGGCGTTTCAACCGTAAGTTGAAGCTGATGAAGATTGCCGTTCTAGCCGGTGGTCCGGGCGAGGAGGAGAAGGTTTCGCTGGAAAGCGGAACGTGTGTGTTCGAGGCGCTGAAAGATGACGGTCTCGATGTCGAGCTTGTTTCAATCGGCGAAGATATTTCCTCCGTTTTGCGTAAGAAGTGGGACAGGTTCGACGTGGTCTTCAACGTAATGCATGGTAGGTACGGTGAAGACGGTGCAGTTCAAGGCATGTTCGACCTCATAGGTAAACCGATCGTGGGGACCAAGATTCTCGGCAGCGCTGCGAGCTTTGACAAATCGTTTTCGAAACTCCTTTTCGCACTGCTCGTCATACCTACACCTAAATGGCTTTACGTACCCTATCTCGAAGGAGTACATTCTGAAGTTGTCGTTGAAAACTGGAGCGGCCCTGCAGTCGTGAAGCCGCTTCAAAGTGGTTCATCGATTGGCATTACATTTATCCCCGATGCATCGGAATTGACGCGTGAGCTTCCTGCGCTTGTAAAAAAGCACAGGGGAGTTATCGTCGAGGAACCGATAGAAGGAAGAGAGCTCACCTGTGCCGTAATTGACAGCTTCAATCCGATCGCTCTTCCAATCGTGGAAATCATTCCGCAGAATGAAGCTTTCTTTGGTTATAAGTCGAAGTATACCAAGGGCGAGACAGAATACGAGTCTCCGGCCAGGATAACGGGTGGGCAATTCGAGAAGATAGCCGAGTACAGCCTGCGGTTTTTCAGGGCAGCGAAGCTCAGCTCGTACGCGCGGTTCGATGTTATTCTTGATTTTGACGGCAAGCTGAAATTTCTCGAGTGCAATACACTTCCGGGATTAACGAAGACGAGCCTCGTGCCAATGGCTGCCAAGGCGTTCGGGCTGGATTACTTAAGTCTCATTAAGTTCCTGATTCTTGATACGTTCAGGATAGCCAACTACTTATGACGAAAAGGAAAAGACAAGCAGGATTTCGCAGACCCGCCCTGAAAAAAGGTGTGCTTGCATTTGTTAAAACGGCAGTGATGCTCGCTGTGCTTGCTGTGCTTCTCGCTGCAAGCTGGTACTACGTATTTGCGCCGGTTATTTCTGAAAGAGTGGTTTTAAGGCAGATTGCTATAACCGGCAACAGCTTTACCCGAAGTTCCGACATCATTGATGCTCTCGGTTCCATTCGAGGAAGTGCTCTTTTTGAACTTGATCCGAAGAGGCTTGAGGCTCGCCTAAAGGAAACGCGATTTATCAGAGATGTCCGTATTACTCGCGAGACAAATTCGTATGGCAGCATTTTTAGTGGAACTTTGAGAGTGGAGGTTTTGAGCGAGAGGATTCCTGTTGCCAAGGCCTATCTTTTTGGCAAGAAGAATTGGCTTTTGTCGGATGGTGATCTGACACCTGTGCTTGAGCAGGATAAGGAGAACAGGTTCGATGCTGCAAGATGTACGCCTGAAATTTACTTCTACTCCAAACGCCAATCAGGGTCGCCTGAAACAACAAAGGCGGTTCTTTCCATTCTTTCGATCATAGCGAGCTCTGCGCCGGGGATTATCTCCGAAATGAAGTTCGATGCAGTCGGCAACTTGCATCTTATAACAGAGGATAAGTTTCCAATCAGGCTTTCATCGTTTGAATCCCCGGAAGTTTCCCTCTCGAACCTTTCCGACATTATGCGAATCGTCCGCGCAGAACCTGGCGTTTACTCCGATCTGACTTTGACTCCTGATGGGGAATCCATTCTCAAGCTTAAGACAGACAGGGATAACGCAGAGGCTGGCGTGGGGGTGAACAGCCTGTGAACGTGAGTGCCATGCTTAAAACGGGTCTGGCTCTTGCGGCAATGATACTGGGCTTTCTGGCGGTTCTTCCTTTGAAGGCGGTTGCTCCAAAGGACAGCCGTTCAGTGGATGTTCGCCAGGAAGTGCTTGTCCAGATGCTTGAGGCTTCAGATGCTGAGCGGCAGCTTTTGCAAAAAGAAGTCAGCGAGCTTCGCAATGAGGTCCAGCAGTTTCAGCAGGACGCTCTAAGCGGCAAGTCGTCGCTTGAGATGATTCAGGAGAAATTGAATTCCATCGAGAATCTGGCAGGTCTGAGTACGGTAAGCGGTCCGGGAATCGAACTGACATTGTCCGATGCAGGGAAGAGAGTTATAGATATCGGCCCCGGGTCGATTGATCGGGAAGCGCTGGTCGTTCACGATCAGGATCTGATGCTTCTCATCAACGAATTGAAAGCGGCGGGTGCCGAGGCAATCAGCATTAAGAGCGGCAGTATCGAGGAACGAGTTGTCGGTTCCACATTCATTCGCTGCACCGGACCAGCACTCATAGTAAATAACAGGAAAATGGCAAGCCCGTTCACGGTACGTGCGATTGGCGATCCCGATGTCCTCGTATCCGGCCTGGAGATTCCAGATGGTTTGCTCGATCAGCTGAGAACGTTTGGCATAACTGTCAGGATTGTGAAAGTAAAGGACTTGGTTATTCCGGGATATGAGGGGAGCCGCGTATTCAATTTTGCTGACGTGGTGAAAAGCCCGGATGTCGAGGAGGTGCGGGAATGATTTTGGTCGGTGCATTTCTTCTCGGCGCCGCCGTTTGCTTTCTCATACCGTTTAACATAGGCGAAGAATATGTAGTCTGGATGATTGTGGGCTTTTTCTGTGTTGCCGATGCTTTCTTTACCGAACTCAATGTCTATCTTTCAGAGCGCGATGGAACGCGTGTGTTTACGAGGATAATATTCAGCCTCGCTTTCGCGTTCCTGATACTGTTTCTGGGTAAGCGCTCGGGATACGATCTCTGTATTGTTGTTTTAATTCCTTTTGCGATCAGACTTCTCAACAATATCAACCAACTCAAGGATCATATTTCCGACGCTGCTGCCAACGGTGGTTTTTCGCATTTTCATAACAGGCAACGTACTGCCGGGGAGGGTGAATAATCGGCGATATGGCTTCTTCCCGTATGATCGCGGCAGTAGATCTCGGAACCTCGAAAACAGCGACTGCAATTGCTGAAGTTTCCGATGTCCGCGGCATATACATACACAGTATTTCAAGCGTCCAGACAGAGGGAATAGTCAAGGGAGTCGTGCGGGATCTGAAGGGAGTCGGAGTCAGCGTTTACAATTCGTTTTCCCAGGCAGCGCACACCATCGGCGACGTTCCGGATCATGTTTTTCTCTCCATAAGCGGAGCATCCATCGAATCGAGTAATATAAGCGCGAGCCTGAAGATCGGCGCGGATAGCGATGAGGTTACCGATGAGGTTCTGGAGCAGCTTATGGTTCTGATCGAGGAATCAAAGGTGAAAGAGGGCTACGAACTAGTAGGTATTGTGCCCCAGAAATACGATCTCGACGATATCAAATCGATTAAACGCCCTATTGGGATGTTTGGTCACAAGATCAGCATGAATGCGCACAGAATAATCGCTCAGGAAAGTCACATTCGAAACTTAAGGCGATCCGTTGAGCGTACCGATTTGACGATTAGGGGCTTTGTGTTAGCCGTACTTGGCAGTGCATATGCCGTAATAAAGGAAGAGGAATCGAAGGGCGGGATTCTGGTGATCGATTTTGGTGGTGGCACGACTGACATCGCCATTATGATTGATGGTTGCATTCATTTCAGCACCGTCATCCCCGTTGGCGGAAGTCATATGGACAACGATCTCTGTCAGGGGCTTGGAGTCGGTCGGGATGAAGCCATCCGCCTGAAGCATAATTATGGAAGGCTTCGGATTGATATGGATGAGGAAGTCGCGGATGAATTCATAGATATTAAGCGGGTTGGCAAACGTGATTACGAGAAAATCCCCAAGAACGAGATTTTCAGGATTCTGGAGCCCAGGCTTGAGGAGTTGATCGATCTAATTGATACGGCCTTGAAGTCAAGTGGTATGATGGATCTGGCAACTGGCGGGGCAGTGCTCGTCGGCGGCTGTGCAGGTGTCAGAGGGTTTCGTGTATCGCTGTCGAAGCGGCTAGGCATATCGGTGCGCGTTGGGTATCCTGAAGGTTTCAATCACCTGTTGGAAGAATACAGGCAGCCTGCGTTTGCAACCGTTCTTGGTATGATCAGGTATGCATCGCTTCTGCCTGTTCCGGAAGTTGAGTCTTCCGGCTTTCAGAATTTTCTTGAAGAAGGATGGCAGTATCTTACAAGACTTCCATCCTTGCTTACGGGCAGGGACGATGCTCAGGGGAAAAACGAATGATATTCTATAATTTGTTGACGGCAAGTAAAACGGGCGACGAGGTTTGCAGGCAGAGCGGACGCTTTTCTGCTGGTATCGCTATGAACCGTGTAGGGAAAGTCCGATTACGGATGGAGCCCGTTGAGAACGTAAGTAATCCGGCATTTGCGGAGGTGTGATTGAGATGGAATTAATCGATAAAGGCATCAGTCGCAGTGGTTTACCGCTGGGAAAGGAGTCCGCTATGGATGATTTGTTTGAACATGAGTTGCAGGCCAGTATAAAGGTCGTTGGTATTGGTGGTGGCGGCTGCAATGCAGTCGACAGGATGATTGCGTCCGGTCTGAAAGGTGTCGAGTTCATCGCCCTCAACACAGATTTTCAGGCGCTTACCCGGAGTCTTGCATCTCAAAAGATACAGCTTGGCTCCAAGCTGACGAAGGGGCTTGGAGCGGGTGGCAATCCTGATATCGGGCGAAAGGCGATGGAGGAAAGCCGTCCCGACGTGCTTGAACGGCTTGAAGGCGCCGATCTTGTTTTTGTGACTTGCGGGATGGGAGGCGGAACCGGGACTGGTGGCGCACCTCTCGTCGCGGAAGTCGCCAAAGAGCTTGGTGCACTTACTGTGGGAATAGTCACGCGTCCGTTCAGATTTGAGGGCAAACGTCGCCAAGTGGTTGCCATAGATGGCATCGAAACAACGCGCGATTACGTTGATACGCTCATCGTCATTCCAAATGATAAGCTGATCGACCTCGTGAAGGAACAGACCTCGCTTCAGGAGAGCTTCCTCCTTGCCGATGATATACTTCGCCAAGCCGTGATGGGCATAAGCGAGCTTATCCTTAAACCCGGCCTTATCAACCTTGATTTTGCCGATGTAAAGATGATCATGCTCAACAGCGGTACGGCGTTAATCGGTCTCGGGGCAGGATCGGGCGAGCAAAAGGCGATTCATGCGGTCGAGCAGGCGATGTCAAGTCCGCTTCTCGAATCCAGCATTGATGGCGCAAGCGGCGTACTAATCAACTTCCTGGGTGGACCGGATCTTGGTTTGCACGAGGTGGACAAGGCTGCGGAGCTTGTTTCAGACAGGGCTGATGTTGATGCGAACATCATCTTCGGCGCTACGATAGAGGAAGAAATGAAGGATCGTGTGCATGTCCTGCTCCTTGCAACAGGCTTTTCGCCTGCACGCGGTGCGGGAGTTGCTTCTCAGAAAAGACGGCGACCATCCGAGGTTGCAAAACGTGTCAAGTTGCTTGCTGATGAGGAAAAGAAGCTTGACGTTGATTTGGACAGAGAACAGAAAAAGGATGACGAACTCGACGTTGACGATCTGGATATTCCAAGCTTCCTTCGACGGATCCGGAAGAACTAGTTCGCTATCCCTTTTGGGGGACGCGAGGTTTTGAGATAGAATATGAGCGTTTCTATTCAGGGTGACTTTGGAATAATCAAGCAGAACCTCGAAGGAATTCGAGAGGAGATCGCTCAAACATCGAAAGGGCGCGATGTTACCCTCGTCTGCGTTACGAAATATGTAGATGCAGGGATTGCGTCTATGCTAGTTTCAGCCGGGGCCGAGCATCTCGGCGAGAACCGGATTGTTGAGGGAATTCGCAAGTTTGATGATGTCAGATCGGAGGGGGCTGAGTTTACGGCTCATATGATCGGAAGAATCCAGAGCAACAAGGCCCCGAAGATTCCCGGCAAGTTTGAATGGTGTCAGTCGGTCGCAAGCGTCAAGGTTGCGGATATCCTGCAAAGGAAATGCGCCGATCTGGATGTTTCGCTTGAATGTGCGATAGAAGTCAACATCGGCGTTGAAGAGCAGAAGGGTGGAGTAGCGCCTGATGCACTGCGACCGCTCGTGGAGCATATCCTGAGCGATTGCCCCGCTCTGCATTTACGGGGATTGATGTGCCTTCCGCCGATTGCTGAAGAGTCGGAGACTCGGCGGTACTTTTCGCGTATGCGAATCCTTTTCGAAGGGATCCGTGATGAATACAGCGATTCACTTGGGAAATGGGATGCTCTCAGCATGGGGATGAGTGCTGATTTCCGCTGGGCGATCGAAGAGGGTGCGACAATAATTCGCGTTGGAAGCCTTCTTTATCGTGGCATATCCGGCTTTGTGTAGTATAATTGTTGTTGATGCATTGACTCCGACCTCATCGGGGTCTTGTGATTAATCGCCGCCAGCCAGAAGAGTAGTTTTGTGCAGCCATTATTGGTTGGAGGATGATTATATGGGCATCATTGACAGTTTATCCAGGTTTATCGGCATTCCGCCCGAACCGGAAATGGACGAAGGCTTCGAGCCGGAAATTCGCGAATCTTTTTCCTTGCATAAGACTCCGGAAACGCTCGATTTTCCTGCAGAACGAATGCCTAGGTTTGCCTCGATTCAAGTGGTTAAGCCGCGTCTTAACGCCGACGGGTTCAAGTCCTACAGTATTCGCCACTATGCAGATCTCCTGAAAGAGCACAACGCGCTTATTCTGGACATCACCGATGTGGCTGATTCTCGTTTGGACTATGCTTGTCGGATGATCGATTTTCTCGCAGGCGTTACTCTTGCCCTTGGTGGATCGAGCAGAGAGATAAATCCCAATATGTTTCTCTTTGCGCCATCGAATTTCATCATTGGCGGCGATATGGAGCCGATTGAATCGGAATACGAAAGCTAATCTTGGAGAAAATGCAAAAATTAGACGGTTTCACGGTAACGTCGCTTGGTGGAGTAGGCGAGATCGGTAAGAACTGTGCCGTTATCGATGTCGCGGGGGAATTGTTCATAATCGACTGCGGACTCTCATTCCCTGATGTGACGATGTTCGGCGTGAACATCATCATCCCCGATTTCACTTATATCTATCGCAACCAGCATCGGGTCAAGGGTCTGTTTCTTACACATGGCCATGAAGACCACATTGGCGCGGTTCCGTATCTTATCGAAGGGCTTGAAGATGATCTAAAGATATACGGCTCCCGCCTTACACTCGGTTTTCTGAGGAACAAGCTTGTAGAATGGAATCAGCTTGATCGTGTAGAGATGATCGAGCTTATTCCGCGCGAGCCCGTACGGACTAACGATACATCTGTGACTTGCTATCGAGTTACACACAGTATCCCTGATGCGATGAGCCTTGTTCTCGAAACCCCGTTCGGCAACATCGTGCACAGTGGAGATTACAAAATTGATCTTGCACCTGTAGACGGCAAGCTGACTGACGCGGAAGGGCTTTCGAGTGTTGGCGACAAAGGCGTGAAACTTCTTATGTGTGATATCACAAATGTCGAGCGCCCCGGACGGACGAAAAGCGAGTCAGAGGTCGGCCCCATTCTGTCCAAGATTATTCAAAATGCGCCGGGGAGAGTGTTTGCGACTACGTTCGCATCGAATATTCATCGCATCCAGCAGATAATGAACGCCTGCCATGAGCGCGGACGACAGGTTGCCATCGTTGGAAGAAGCATGATCAAGAACGTTGTGACGGCGCAAAGCATCAACTATATCAATGTTCCTGCAGGACTGATGGTCGATATAGATGACATAGGCGATAGGACGCCTAGTGAAATCTGCGTTATCATCACCGGAAGCCAGGGCGAGCCGATGGCGGCGCTCACCCAGATTTCGCAGGATCGACATGCGCGCATCTCAATTCAGAAGAGCGACACAGTGGTTTTCAGCGCGAGCCCGATTCCGGGTAACGAAACAGCGATTTACGGCGTGATTAACGATCTATTCAAGCTCGGCGCGAACGTTATCTTTGGCGGTGAATGGGGGGTACACGCGAGCGGCCATGGCTCAACCGAGGATATTGCCGAGTACCTGAGCTTCATCAGGCCGGAATATATAATGCCACATCACGGCCAGTACCGGCATCTCAGACGATTCGTCAGACTTGCGGGTGATCTCGGTTATAGCGAGGAACGGGTTATTCTTGCGGAGATCGGCGAGCAGTGGAGCTTTGACGATCAAGGCTATAAGATGACAGACAAAACGCGAGCAGGCGTCGTGTATATTTCGGGTGAGACGTCAGGTGAAGTCGGACGTCGTACTATCAAGGAGCGCCAGGAGCTTGCGCGCGACGGCACGCTTTACATCTCAACAGCGCTCTCCCCCGATGGGCGGCGAAGGCTCAGCGAAGTTGTTGTCGAGCACAAGGGTTTTGTTCCCGAGAGCAAGGATCCGGAACTGTATGCGAAAATTCGGGAGGTTGTGAGCCAGGGCATCGCGGGCAACAGGCTTCGCAGCCGGGAATACAGGCTTCAGCTTCAGAACAACATAGGACAGCTTGCATCTACCACCGTTTACAATATACTCGGCGTACGCCCGAATATCCAGGTTCTCGTTAATTACATAGATCGTGATGAGTCCGTGTTGGAGCAGGAAGACGAGTGATGAATCGCTTGAAATGGCATTCGTGTACTGCCGGGTATTCCCGGCATTTCTGTTTTCAGGGGCATATAAATGAACTTGCCTGATTGGCTCACATATGTGATTCTGGGCGTTATTCAGGGGTTGACCGAGTTCCTTCCAGTCAGTTCAAGCGGACACCTTGTGCTTGCCGAGAAGATTCTCGGATTTCGCGAGGAATCGGTTGCGTTTGAAATCCTCCTACACCTCGCCACACTTGCAGCCGTGCTCTGGGTGTACAGGATTGACGTTGGGCGGATGATTGGCAGTACGATCAACATTCGGGAAAGAGGACCTGTTGCCGTTCGCGATCGTGCTCTGTTAATGTGGATAATTCTCGGCACGCTTCCGGTTGTCGCGATAGTTCTCCTTCCTGCCAAAGACATTATTCCTCTAAAAGAGTTCGCCGAGAACCTCAAGAATCAACCTTATGCCGTACCGGTAGTAGCCGGAGCGCTATTTTTCAGCGGATTGCTGATGTTCGTCCTCGACAGGCTGAGGTCGGACGATGTAGCGTCCTACGAAAGAAAGGGCTGGCGGAGCATCTTCATCGGGATCGCGCAATGCATCGCATTGATCCCCGGTGTTTCCCGAAGCGGCAGCACGATTTTCACCGGCGTTCTTCTCGGTCTTGGCCGGAAGGATGCGGCGCGTTATTCGTTTCTTTTGAGCATTCCAGCAATCCTCGGCGCGGTTGTCCTGAGCCTCGATGATATTCACATGCTCGTGGGGATGGCCACGCTTCCCGTACTGCTAGGGATTGCGGCGGCGTTCATAAGCGGAGTTATCGCGATCAACTGGCTTATCGATATGCTTCTGAAGCTGCGAGCGTTTATCTTCTCCATCTGGTGCTGGCTTGTCGCCGCGGTATCACTCGCCCTGTATTTCCTCAGCTGATCCGCTAATTAGTCTTCCGCAGAGCATTCTCAGCGCGCTTGAGGTCGAGTGGTGTATCCACGCCGATTGGCCGGTAGTCGGTTTCAAGCACTCGTATCCTGATGCCGTTTTCGAGGGCGCGAAGCTGTTCGAGCGATTCGGCAATTTCGAGAGGCGTTCTCTCCAATTTGCACAGCCTTAAAAGAACATCTCTGCGGTAGATATATATCCCGACGTGCACCTTGTATGCTGCGTGGACGATGCTCCGAGGGAAAGGGATCGGGAATCTGCTGAAATAAAGCGCATAGCCGTTCTTATCCGTCACGACCTTTACAGTGCTCGGCTCTTCAATGGTTTTCACGTCCTTTTCGATGCTGGCCACGCTGTATGCAAGCGTTCCCATTTCAACCGATTCGTCGACTGCAACTTTAACGAGCTTATCGATTTCAGCGCCCCTGATCAGCGGCTCGTCGCCCTGAATGTTCACATAGTAATCGGCGCTTATGCACTCCGCAACTTCGCCGATCCGGTCGGTGCCGCTTTTGTGATCGCCTCTCGTCATTTCGACGCGCGCGCCGAATTTACTTGCTGCCATCGCTACGATATCTTCGTCCGTCGCGATGATAACTTCGTCGAGGAGGCTCGCTTCCTTCGCACCGCGATAGACCCATTCGATCATCGTGCGACCGCAAATCTCCGCGAGCACCTTGCCCGGAAACCGCGTAGATGCATACC
>JAGGVC010000125.1 GCA_021158185.1 bacterium
ACAAATCGAGGTTCGAAACGGTTATAAACGATGCCGCGCGCAACGATTTCGAGATGAAATTCGACCGCTTCTACTACTACACATACGCCGATCTCGCCGAACTCCTCGGCATGGACAAACTGCCCAAGGAAGCGCGCATAATCGATAAGCGGGGGTAGATGATGGAAGGCTTCTCAAGGTATCGCGCGCTTACACCCGACGAGCAAGAGCCTGGCGCCGACGAAGGCGTGTTCAGGAATAGGCTTGGCATCAAACCTCTTGAGCGAATTCAAGCCTACGAGCAGGCCTATCTCGAAAGGGCTTACGAATCGCTTTTTGCAATGGATACCTACACACTTCCAGTAACCAGCCTGATGATAAAAGACTGGCATAGGGAAATCTTCGGCGAGCTCTACGATTGGGCAGGAGAGTGGCGCACAGTTGAGCTTCATTTGCCTAGCGATGAAATTATATTTTGTCCTTCAATAAATATCGAATCGACAATGGCTCAATATGAGAAGAAGCTTGAGTCGTATAAACCGACGAATTCGCTAGAATGTTTGTCAAATGATCTTGCAACCCTTCACGCCGAATTCGTGATAATTCATCCATTCAGGGATGGTAACGGCCGAATTGCACGTTTCATTACTCAATATCTTCTCCTCAACGCTGGCATTATCGGGTTCAAATGGCAAAATGTTCTTGAAAACAGGGAGAAATATCACAAGGGCATTCAGGCTGCGTTCGTCAAGAAAAGCTACGATCTTCTTTCTTCGCTTTTCCTCTCGGAAATCTCCTGACGCGCCTCTTCAAGAGCTTTGCTCGACACGTCGTAGCCTTCTATCTTCGTCGAATTCGCAGCAGCCATTCGGGCAATAAGTATGCGCTGCTCAGCGGAAGTGCTTCCCTCGCCCGACCGAACCATATCATCCTGAACAGTGCGCGATTCGACACGCGCCACGGCTGTCTTCCCCGTATCGCGCTTAGGAGACCGGCTGTTCTTCCCTTTACCCATCAATATATTATACCACAATTTCCCGTAAATCCTTGAGTCCGAAAGGGTTATCAGTGACGAGGGGCGTGCCAATAAATGGCTTCGGAATCCGGCACGATAGGCGTTCCGCCGCCGATAAGCACGGCCTTGAGCAGGTCCGGGTTTCCTTCCCCCGCGCCCGCGATTTCTGAAACAGGCCAGCTCAGGAAGTCACAATAGCCGCACTTCGATATGCAAAACGGAATGTGAACGTAAAGATTCACGGCAAACAGTGTAGCATATGGGGGGGCGGGGAAGATGGGCCCGCGACATTGCACATGACATGCTTCTTACTAATGTAAACCAGTCAGAATAATCGCTATTATCGTACGAGTTCAGCTATTGACCACTGTGAAATACTGGCAATTTGCGCGATCAATGAACACCTTGTACGTAGACATCCATATACTGTCTTTCTCTAAATCTGCGATTCTCGTTGAGCTCAAGCACGTTTCCTGCCTTTAAGAGCTCAATCGGAAAATCTAGCTTTAATGATTCATCAATTATCGCCTTTATTTCTTGAATGTCGGCGATATATGTACTTCCATCTTCAAATCGAACTTTATCAACCCAGATGAAAAAAGTGAAAAATTGGCTATCTCCATTGAACATGGCTCTGTTTTTTCTCAGAATACGTTTTTCGGGCTTGATTAGAGCTCCTTGAAATATGCCAAATGTATCAAGGTATTCATCCCACGGATTGAAAACAACGACATTCACCTGAAATGCAACAACGAACTTTTCGGTAATGTTCTGAATGGCAAGGTCATACTGAAAGCCAGCTTCTCTTACATTTGGTGCTGTTTTGCTCAACCCGGCTGCAAAGGCATCTCCAAATGTTATGGTATCTGATGCGCGATACCAAGCGTTCCACTCCAGAACCTCTAGTCCAGCTTCAGGAAAATTCAAGATCATACTTACAGCACAATCATCATAGTCCTTTGCCCATGAATTCTGATTCAAGATTGGTATAAAGGAAATAGATATCACGAAAGAGATCACAAAAAATTTGCTCATACCGTCCTCCTTATTTTTCTGTCGGCATTATTCTGGCTGAATTACTATATTTTGTCAAGCGAACAAAGCAGGACGTCAAAACATTGAGCTTGTCTTGCCTTGCATTTACTAATATTGGACAATGCAAGTGTCTTGCTCTAACAAATACAGCCAACATAAGAAATGCAACTATTGATATTTCCAGCTGGTATCTCTTTTTTTTCCCTACTCCCTCCACCTCTTCAGGATGAGGACGGCGTTCTGGCCGCCGAAGCCGAAGCTGTTCGAGAGCGCGTACTCGAAGCTGTGCTTGCGGGCGACGTTCGGCACGTAGTCGAGGTCGCATTCGGGGTCGGGATTCTCGTAGTTGATCGTAGGCGGAAGCTCCTGGCGGTTGAGCGCCATAATCGAAGCTATTGCCTCGATTGCCCCCGCAGCGCCGAGGAGATGACCGTGCATGCTCTTCGTGCTCGATATGGGAAGTTCCCTTGCGTAATCGCCGAACACGGCCTTGACCGCTATCGTTTCGTTCTTGTCGTTCAAAGGCGTCGAGGTGCCGTGCGCATTGATATAGCCGATCTCGCTCGGCTCGATGCCGGCTTCGGCAATCGCCGCACGAATGGCCTGCTGGGCGCCGCGTCCTTCGGGCGCGGGCGCAGTGATGTGGTACGCGTCGGCGCTGGCGCCGTAACCGACGATCTCGGCGAGGATATTCGCGCCTCTGGCCTGCGAGTGTTCAAGCGTTTCGAGCACGAGCGCGGCTGCGCCTTCTCCTATCACAAAGCCGTCGCGCCTTGCATCGAACGGCCTGCTCCCCCTCTCCGGCTCATCGTTAAAGTTGAACGAGATTGCCTTCATCGAGCAGAATCCGCTGACGCCGAACTCATTAACGCTCGTTTCCGAGCCGCCCGCAAGTATCACGTCCGAGTATCCGGATCTCAGGTTGCGAAATGCCTCGCCGATAGAATGTGTGCTCGAAGCGCAGGCGCTGACGATCGAGAAGTTCGGGCCCTGTGCATCGGTTTCCATCGCCACAACTCCGCTCGCCATGTTCACGACCGCGTTCGGGATGAAGAACGGACTGACCCGGCGGAATCCCTTGTTCAAAAGAGATCGTCCTTCCTTCAGTAACGTGTCAAGGCCGCCGATGCCGCTCGAAATGTAAATGCCGACACGGGATTTGTCTTCCTTCTCCATGTCGACTCCGGACATTTCAAACGCAGTCTTGCTCGCCGTGACCGCAGCAACGATGTAGCGGTCGTAGCGCCTGGCATCCTTTGGCGATAGATACGGCGTGGAATCATATTCGGGCAGTTCCGCGGCGATCCTGCAGGGGTATTCGGATGCGTCGAAATTGCTTATCCGCCCGATTCCGCTTTTTCCCGAGAAGATCGCCTTCTCGAACTTGTCGAGCCCGACACCGAAACAACTGACAACCCCCGCTCCGGTAACCACTATCCTGTGCATCTTCATTCTCCGAGTCTTGTGCTTTAATCCGTGTGCGGGGAACGCCCCGCATCAAGTCTAAATCATCAGTCCGCCGCCGTTTACACTTATCGTCGCACCCGTGATATACGAGGAAAGCTCGCTCAAGAGGAACAGCACGACGTCGGCCACCTCTTCCGGCTTGCCGAATCTCTTCAGCGGAATCCTGCTTATGTAATGCTCGGCAAGCTCCGCTTTCAGATCCTTCGTCATATCCGTCGCGACGATTCCTGGAATGACCGCGTTTGCACGTATATTCCGCCCAGCGTACTCCGTGGCAACGCTTTTCATAAGAGCTATCGCGCCGGCCTTGGCCGCGGCGTAGTTGCTCTGTCCGAGGCTGCCGATCTGAGCAGCGATGCTCGACACCATCACGATTCTGCCGAACCGACGTTTCATCATCCCTTCAAGGCATACCTTGGTTACGTTGAACACGCCCGTAAGGTTGTCTGCCAGAGAACGTTCCCAGTCTTCCGCGGTCATCCGGTGAGTCAGGTTGTCGTACCTTGCGCCCGCGTTATTGACGAGCAGATCGATTCCATCGAACTCCTGCTCGATTGCCGCGATACCGTCCGAAACTGCACTGCGATCCGATATATCAAAGCCGAAAGCCTTGGCCTCGCCGCCATCCGCGCGTATCTCGTCTGCAAGTGCAAGCGCAGAATCCTCGCTTGAGCGGTAGTTTATCGCGACGCGCGCCTCGGCATCGGCAAGTCTGCGCGCACATGCCGCCCCGATGCCCTTTGCGGCACCGGTTACAAGTGCGGTTTTGCCTTCAAAACTTACATTTACCGACATCATCTATCCGTTTTTACCTTCCGAAGCGCCGACCGCCTGGCCCGCGCCCATCCATTTTAAAGCATCATCCATTCGCTCGACCGTATCGACGTTCCTTGCAGTAAGCTCGCGGTCGATTCTCTTTGCAAGGGCGGACAACACCTTGCCCGGTCCAATTTCGAGGGCGCACTCGGCACCGAACCTATCGCGGAATGAACCGTGTGATTCGATCCAGCGCACCGGCTCTTCGATCTGGCTCACGAGCAGCTCTGCGAACCCGGCAGGATTATCGGGATAAATATCCGCCGTGTAGTTCGCAATCACCGGAAATTCGCACCGCTCGAAATCGGTTGCTTCGAGAAGTGGACGCATTCCGTCAGTCACAGGTTTCATCAACGGACAGTGAAAGGGAGCGCTCACAGGCAGCCGGATGAGCTTCCTTGCCCCCTTTTCCTTGAGGAGTGCTTCAGCTCTTACGATGCCTGCAACAGAGCCGCTTATCACCCACTGACCGGGGCTGTTCAAATTTGCAAGTTTGACGATTCCACCGCCTGCGCATACATCATCGCACACCTTTTCGACATCAGCCGCGTTAAGGCCAAGCACAGCGCTCATCGCACCCTCGCCCTCCGGCACGGCTTCCTGCATCAGCCTTCCGCGTTCATGGACGAGCTTGACCGCATCTTCGAACTTCAGCGCACTTGCGGCAACGAGCGCGGAGTATTCGCCAAGGCTGTGTCCCGCGGCCGCGGCGATTTCGTGATTGAACGCTTTCAGCTTCGGGCCGAGCGCACGCCAGACCGCTATGCTCACCGTGAGTATCGAAGGCTGAGTAATTTCCGTAAGCTTGAGCTTATCTTCTGGCCCTTCAAAGCAAAGCTCCGCAATCGAGAATCCTAGGGCATCGTCCGCGCGCTCGAAAATCTCCCGGCTTTCCGGAAAGTTCTCGTAGAACGAGCGGCCCATCCCCGCTTCCTGGCTGGCCTGTCCCGGAAACATCAACGCTAATCTCATTCCCTGCTCCCTAAGATCCCCAGACCAGGTGCGCGCCGCCCCACACGAATCCCGCGCCGAACGTGAACAGCACGAGTTGTGTGCCGGGTTTGAGCTTTCCGGCTTCCCTGAGCTCATCTATGCAAAGCGGAATGGTTGCCGAGGTGGTGTTGCCGTAGCGGTCGATATTCACATACATCTTTTCCTCGGGAATCTTCAGTTTGCGGCGTGTGCTTTCGATGATCCGCGCGTTCGCCTGATGACCGATGAAGTAGTCGATATCCTCGATGGGTGTATCTGTTTTTTCAAGTACGCGCTCGATGGAAGTTACCATCGTCTTCACGGCCTGCTTGAAAACGGACTGACCTTCCATCTTCATAAAGTGCTCGCCTTTTTCGATGGTCTCGTGCGACGTTGGTTTTACACAGCCGCCCGCGGGCTGGTAGAGCGATTTCCAGTGAGTGCCGTCGGAGCCTAGATAAATGCCCTCGACACCGTACTCGCTCTCGTCCACGGATTTCAGCAGTACACCTGCCGAAGCATCGCCGAACAGGACGCAGGTGGCCCTGTCCGTATAATCCGCAGTCATCGTCATAATCTCGCTTCCTATGAGGAGCACGTATTTCACATCTCCGGTCGCAAGAGCGCTCCAAGCAGTGTAGAGTCCGTCGATGAATCCTGCGCACGCGCCCTCGATGTCCCATCCGGAGGCATTCACGCATCCAAGCTTCGCTGCGACTATGACAGCGGTCGGCGGGTACATGTAGTCAGGTGTGACGGTGGGCAGTATGACAAGACCGATGTCCTTGGGGTCCACGCCCGTTTGTGCGAGTAGCTTCTTTCCCACCGTGATCGCCATACTCGATGCGCACTCGCCTTCAGCGCGGAAGTGACGTTCCCTGATCCCGGTGCGTTGTACGATCCATTCGTCGGTCGTGTCGAGAAACTTCTCGAAGTCATGATTCGTCATAATTCTTTCGGGGACGTATCTCGCCGAACCAAGAACAACAACTTTACGTAATTCCATTTAAGCCTCCAATTGGACTGTAGGTCGGTTGGTTTTGGATGCAAACGCTTCCTCAATCCGTACCCAGCATTCTTTCTTTGCGAGCATGAGAGCTTCGCGTATGGCGTTCTTTATGGCATTCCTGTCGCTCCTTCCGTGGCAGATCACGGTGTTTCCGTTCACGCCAAGAAGTGGGGCGCCTCCGTATTCACTGTAATCCATCCGTCTCCGAAGCGCTTTGAAAGCCGCGCCCATAAAGAGTTTCGCCGCCATACCGGCGAGCGGGCGCTTCTTGATCTCCTGCTTGAGAAATCCCCCGAGGGCCATCGCAAGCCCCTCCGCAAACTTGAGGATTATGTTGCCGATGAAGCCGTCGCATATGAGTATGTCGAGGTCGCCGTCGAAGACTGTGTTCCCCTCGCGAAATCCTACATAGTTAAGATCCGGATCGGACGCGAGAAGCGCGTGGGTTTCTTTCACGAGGGAGTTGCCCTTGTATTCCTCTTCACCGTTGCTCAAAAGGCCGATGGTGGGGCTTTTCCTTTCCCATACCCTCTGTGCGTACACGCTTCCGATTTTGGCGAACTGGTGCAGGTGCGCAGGTCGGCAGTCCACATTGCTTCCCGCGTCGAGGAAGAAGCACGTGCGCCCCAGCGTTGGAAGCGGACTTGCGATGGGCGGGCGGCTGATGCCCTTTGCGCGCTTGAGCGTGAATAGCGCTCCCGTCATTACAAGTCCGGTGTTGCCCGTCGAGATAAATGCCCCGTTGGGAAGCCCTTTTATCTCTCGCAGGCCGATGTTGATGGTCGAATTCGGGAAATCCTTGAACACATGAACGGGGCTGGTGATCTTGTCCGGTATACGGTGCTGGGCGTTCAGAATTTCGAACGGCGTGTGATCGGGCGGCTTCCCGATGATGGTATCCACAAGCTCGCGCGTGCGCTCCTGATGGTTCGATGCAAAGACCATCCGAAAGCCGCCGTTTCCGGCGCTCAGTGCGAGCTTTACTCCGTGAAGAAGCTCCTCTTCACCGAGGTCTGCGCCCGCAAGATCGAGAACGATTTTAGGGGTTTCTGCCATATCTAATAAAAGACGCTGAGCCGCTAACTCTATACGTCTTTGAACTCGTCCCATACCTGCCAGTAAACACCGCGTCGAAGCGAGGATTATACCCGAACAGCCATTCGATAACAAGAACGCGCTCAATAATGCTCCATCAGTCGCAAGCGCACCCTTCCATGATCCGCAGGAGCTGCTGGCAGCACGGCACATTTAAGCAACCTGTAGAGCGGCCAGTTTTCACACAACCTGTAGAGCGGCCAGTCTTGGCCGCTCCCGTAGTCTGAATCATCAAGACGCGCCCACGATTGGGCGCTGTACAGGAATGAGGAGGGGTGAACTTCCCTCATCCCGCACCCGCATTATTTTCCTGTTATAATCAACTCAGCCGATTATCACAGGAGCGGGTTATGCAGGCGATTAAGAGGCTGTTGCTGTTTGCGGGGTTGATTACGATCTTCGCAACCGTCGCGCTCGCACAGAGCGAGAAGCAGGTCAACGTTGTCGATCTCAGAAGCGAGATTCTGAACGGAAGCTGGGCAATCGTTGTCGGGATAAACGACTACAGCGATTCCGAGATCGAAGACTTGATTTACTGCGAAAACGATGCGCGGGCGTTTGAGGACGCACTTACGGAAAGCGGGGGATTCCCGAAGGACAGAGTAAAGCTGTTCACCGGTGCGAACGCCGACCAGACGAGCATCTACGCCGCCTTGAAAAGCATCGCCGATGCAAAGAGCCTGCCTGAAAGATCAACGATTGTTTTCTATTTCAGCGGCCACGGCTTCGCGTACGGCGGAAGCAACTACATCATTCCCCAGGATGGCACGGTGTTCCCGGATCTGATCGACAGCCGCAACCTGAAGCTCGAACGCATCGAGGAAATGCTGGCGGAAAGCAGCTTCGAGCGCCAGCTTATTTTTATCGACGCCTGCAGGAATCAGGTGACGACCGGCGGGAAGGATATCGGCACGAAGGGCTTCGCCGAAACTGTGCTCACTGTAAATGCGAAGGGAATGAAGGTGTTCCTCGGCACGGAGTTCGGCCAGGTTAGCAGGGAATCCGAGGAAATGAAGAGCGGCATATTCACGCACTTCCTGATTGACGGGATCAGCGGCGCGGCCGACCTCGACAATAACGGCGTTATCCAGTTCTACGAGCTTTCGGGCTATGTCTCGACGAAGATGGAGGAGCGGAACATCGGTGCGCGTTACCCACAACGCCCCGTCACACGCGGCGAAGGAAGCGATCTCATCCCCGTCGCCGCGCTGCCGGGCGGGATAACCGAGGTTGATGCGGGTGCAGGCGGCGCGGGCGGAACTGTCGAGACGATCGCGGGCACTGGCTTCGGCGCCGCACCTTCCGGGTTCGGAACGCTCAGGCTCACGCTCGGCGTTGACGGCGTGGACTGCTTCATTGACGGCGTCCTCAAGGGCACATCATCCGACGGCGGGATCGTAATCGGCGACATCTCGCCCGGCGAGCATACCGTGAAGCTCGTCAAGCAAGGCTACGACAGTCGCGAGTTCCGCGTCACGGTTTATGCCGGGCAGATGATCGAAAAATCGCTCAACTTCAGCGCGGTGTCGGGGATTATCCGCATCACGTCGAATATCGCGAAGTTCCACGTCTATATGGACGGCGAGTACGTCAAGCTCGTCGAAGGCTCGTCGTTCGATGTCGTTGACGTGGCGTACGGCGAGCATACACTTATCATCAAGAAGAGCGGGTACGCCGATCAGACCTATAAAGTTACGATCAGAACCAGCACTGCGACGCAGGTTTCGGTCACGCTCACGCGCGTCTTCGGCCAGCTTAAAATTAAGACTACGCCCGGCGGCGCAACGATAAAGATTACGTCGAGCGATGCGATCGTCGTTTCCGCTGGTTTTGCGGGAAAATCCTTTAATTGTGGAGCCGAGGCTTCAACCTCTAAGCCTCTAAGCCTCACGCCCGGCAAATACACCGTCACGATTTCGCTCG
>JAGGVC010000040.1 GCA_021158185.1 bacterium
CGCGAAGGCGATGGGCGTTTGCTATTACAACGGTGCGGACTGGACGCACGAAACCGTGTCCACAACGGGCTACTTCGAACATCCGAGCATCGAAATAGTCGGCGAGACGATAGTTGTCAGCGCGTTCAACCGCGACACCGATGCAATCGAGGTGTACACCGGCGATACAAACGCCCAGAGCTGGGTTCTGACGACCGTGGACACCGAGAGCCTGTCCGGAAGTCCGATCGCTTACTGCTACACCGCGAGCATGGAGTACGAGCCGGTCTCGGATACGCTCGGAATTGTATATAACGCCGGCGTCAATTCCACTAAGAGCATACTCAAGTACGCGTTCAGAGTCGGCGAAGGCGACTGGACGACCGAAGTCATCCAGGACGGCGCGGGCTACGAGGATGCACCCGGCGCAAGCTTCGTCTTCACGCCCGACGGTACACCGAGCGTCGCCTACACGTTCGGCGACTTCCACCCCGATCCGTACAACCTGGTTTACGACACGTACGTATATTACGGCACGCGGGAGGGCGATGAGTGGAGCACGGACAAGATACCGGGCAACTGGCAGGCGAGCCAGTCGATCTTTCTGACTTACAACACGCAGACCGACCAGCCATTCATTATCTTCGGGCGCGACAGATTCATCGACCTCGGAGTCGCTGAGCAGCCTGTAATAGACGCCGTCATCGCCTGGAAGGATGCGAGCGGTCTTTGGAACGACCAGGTTCTCGAAGAAGGATACGCCTATTGGGACGGTGTCTATTACTACGAGGTGAAAATGGCGGGAGCGGATCCTGTAATCGGATTCAACAAGGCGGGTTTAGGATTTCTCTACTACAGCTTCGTTGACGTTGATGTACGCCTGGACTTGGAAACTAGAACGATTCGCACAATGCTAACCGAAAGCACGTTCAACAACACCGAATGGCTCTATCCTCATCGACTGGACGAATTCGGCCTGGGATGCAGCGCTATCAATATGGCGATTGACGTTTCAAAGGCGCGGCTGACATATCAACGAATCGGCCTGCTCACGGATCCTCCGCCGTGGAACGAGTTCCCGTCCGGGATGCTGATCTATCATCAGCTCGGATGATGAAATAAGCCGATTGTAAAAGCGCGGGGCTATCCGACCGCGTCGACGACCGTGCGGATGACGACCCGCGGGCGCTCAACAGTCTCGATCCAGGCGATGTGCGTGCCATCGGGCGACACCGCAGGAAACTCCGCCCATACGCCCGATGCGCTCACTTTGTAAGCCTCGCCCGTATCGAGGTACTTCACCCATACCGAGGGCATAATCTCCCAGTCGTACTCCTCATGCGTCTTCGCAAAATAGCTTCGACGCGTGAAGGCCATAATCCCGCGATACCGGGATACGCTCGCCTGCTGGGCGTCGTTGAGGAAGAGCGTCTCCCTTCCCGTGTTGAGATCGAGGCTGTATAGATTCCAGTCGCCCCAGCCGCCGCGCTGGAAGACTATCGTGTGCGGATCGAGGAAGACGGGATTCGATTCGTGATAACCCCATTCGCCGAATTCTTGTTCGGCAGTGAGAGGTGCAATCTCGGAATGCGGGCCTGCTTTGAACCAGAGCTGCTCGTAGCCGCCGGGGCTTTCGATTCCGTGCAGCACGAACGCGAAGCCGCTTTTGTCCGGCGATGGTACGGGCGCGCTCGCAGACGCATCGCCGGTATCAGTTTCAATGAATATCGTTTCGAGCTTGAAGTCGTAGCGGAAAATATCGCAGCCGTAGAAACGCGGGCCTGCGGTGAAGTAAAGCTGGTACGAAGATTCGCCGTCGGGCACGGTCCGGTCGAACGCGCAATCAAGGACGTCGCCCCCGGTTTCGATATCGATCATCTGGCGCGTAGATAAGCCGAATACTCTAAGCTCACCATCCTCCACGAACGCGATGTATTTGCCGTCCTCGCTGAAAGTCGGCGAAGCGACCTCGCCGTATCCGAGAACGTCTGCATAGCCGTCCGTCGAGACAACCCACAGCTCATCGTCCATCACGGCCATGAGCATATCGCCCGTGGGCGACCAGCAGATCGGTGGGGGGTAGGTGTCGTAGCCGTTCGCAAAGAGCGCGTCAGGCTGAAGAACGGTGAATAGAGCGAATACCGCAAATGCGGCGATCATTATTCTCACGGAAGAAGCGATTCCCCCAAATAGTGTTCTCTCTCTCATTAGATACGTCCTCCTCGATGAAGATCAGCGTAAAACAGCAAGCCCAAGGCTGCCTCGAAATGTAATTCTAGCATTATCTTTTGCACGTAACCTTGCTGACATCAGGAATCGAAATTCCTGAATGGAGGTTTTAAGTCCGCAATACGTCCTCTTGTAGTAGAATATCAACCTTGGCGGGATTATGAAGATTCGTGCAATTCAGTTTACGGACGACGAGATAATCGAGATCAAGGATCCGAGCGTTGACGAGGTCGTCGCTCTTACGACGAGCTGGGCTTTCTGCTGGATCGATCTCGATATCAGCGGCGCGCGGGAAAGCGACGTGACAGAGCTTCTCGTGGACAAGCTCGGCTTCCACGCACTGACCGCGGAAGACTGCTTCGTCCAACAGACGTATACGCCCAAGGTTGACGACTACGAGGATTACCAGTTCTACATCTTCCACTACTTCGTTATCGATGAAAACGGACAGGTTGTGGCCCGCGAGCTCAACGTGTACGTGGGTCGTAATTTCGTAATCACAGTGCACAGGACGGAGCTTAAGGAATTCCGCCACCAGCTAACGCCCTTTCCCGATTACCTGACTACTACGAGCGAGAAAACCACTCTTTTCCTCCATCACATTCTCGACGTGATAATCGACGCCTACATAAGCGAGCTGAACCACGTTCAGAAGCTGTCCGACAGGATCGAGGAGATGATTCTCGCCGGACGCTCCACCAGGATCAGAAGCGAGGCGCGCGTACTCGTCAGGAATATGCTGACTCTCAGGCAATCGCTAACGGTAATGAGGCGTTCGGTTCAGGCGGAGCGCGTCATTATCGGCGGGCTTATCCGCGCGCAAAGGCCGGAGGAAGAGGAGGAGGAAGCGGAAGCCGTGCGCTATCTGAACGACCTCCTAGACCATCTGGATCGGGCGATTGAAATCCTCGGCCACGAAAGGGATGCGCTCGCCGATCTGATGGACCTGCACATCACGCTCGCAAGCGACCGCACGAACGAGATTATTCGAATCCTGACCGTGATTAGCGCGATTATCCTTCCCCTCAACCTGATCGCAGGCATCTATGGAATGAACTTCCAGTATATGCCTGAGCTTACAAAGCCTTGGGCATATCCAACGGTCTGGGCGGTCATGATCCTGCTTGCGGGCGGACTTCTTTATCTGTTCCGAAAACGCGGCTGGATATGATGCCTGCCCGCGTTTATTGGCTTGCGCGCGATCCGACGAACGATCTCAATCAGGCGATGCCAAATGAAAACTAATCCTGCCAATCGAACGATTTTCTTAAGCGACAACCTGTTCTCATTCGGCGACGGAGTCTTCGCTGTCCGCGTGGAGAACGGCATAATTGCGGCAATCGATCCGTGGAGCGACTCGACGAGCGCCAAGCCACACGATGCAGAGATAATCGATCTCCGCGGGAAGGCTGTTTTTCCCGGCTTCGCAGACTCGCACGTTCACCTGATGGGAACGGCGATGCAGCTGGTCACACCCAGCGTTCGCGGCGTAAGTTCTCTCGATGAGCTGGATAAAGCAATCGAGAAATCGGAGCTTAAGAATGACCTGCTGAACAAGTTTTCGGGTATTGACCTCTCCGAATTCCCGAACCGCGCCGAGGTGAATGCGGCACATCTCGATCGAAAATACGGCGGTCATCCTCTTTTCATCAAGAGCATCGAGGGGCACAGCGGGCTTTTTAACACTGCCGGGTTGGGATGGATGAAGCTTGAAGCCGGGATGGAAGGCGTGGAGCTTGATTCCGCCGGAAGACCGACCGGCGTCGTTCGAGGCGAAGCGTACGAGAATCTTGTTGATGATATCTACGACAGCTATACCGAGGATGAAAAGCTGCGAGGGCTTGGGCTTGCAATCGCCGATGCGCTGAGCAAGGGCACGACGGGCATCCACTGTCTGGAAGGCTACGGGCATAATCGCGCGCGCGAATTTGCGACAATTCTCGAATTCAACAAGACCTGCGCTATCGATCTTCTAATGTATCCGCGAATAGGCCCGAATCCAACGAGCGAAGATTTCGACGCCGTGGTCGAGCTTGGCCTGACGCGCGTCGGCGGATGCGAGCTTATAGACGGCGCGATCGGAAGCTTCACCGCCGCGATGCGCGATCCCTACGTCGGCACATCGAACTTGGGTAAGCTTTACAAGAGCGACGAAGAAATCGAGGATTACTACAGGAACGCATTTTTGCGCGGGCTACAGCCCTGCTTCCACGTAATCGGCGACCGCGCAATCGAGCAGTGTCTGAATGTGCTCGAAAAACTCGATGCAGAAATGAAGGGCAGGGGCGAGATCCAAGGCGTTTCACGTTTCAGGCCGCGACTCGACCACTTCATCTGCGCGCACGACGAGGATATCGCGCGCGCGGCGCGGCTGGGCGTTTGCGCGGGGGTGCAGCCGTCGTTTATGCGCGCGTGGGGCGAAAAGGGCGGAAAATACGAGGGTGCGCTCGGTCGGGAACGCTGGCCGATGCTCCATCGCTACGGCGCGATGACCCGCGGTGGAATGCTAATCGCGGCTGGAAGCGACAGCTACATCACGCCGATAGATCCGCCGCTTCAGATCGCATCCATGATGCATCACTTCAACAGGCGCGAACGCGTTTCGTTTGATGATGCGGTCTTGGCAAACACGCTGGGCGCGGCGGTGCTCGGATTCAGCGAAAAAGTAAAGGGGAAGATCGCGCCTGGGTACGACGCGACATTCACTGTTCTTGAATCAACACAGCCGATAAGCGAAAACTCGCCTGAGAATACAAGTGTACATTCGGTGTGGATTCGCGGCGAAAAAGTGTGGCCGGAGTGATACTCGTCCTTGAATGAACTCCCCCGTGTCTAGGTTGCCGGAAGGCTCGTCGTCAATTCTTCGTAAATGCCCTCGACGTTGCCGGCGCGCCGTTCACCGTTAGTAACTTGAGATTCCACGTAGGTGACGCGTCCGATCGGGCGGCATGTCCCACGCTTGCTCTCCCTGAAAAACTTCGCAAGCTCGATGGCCGGTCCGTCCTCGAATTCGGATTCGATCCTGTCGAGCGCATCTGAAAGCACAAGGCCGTTGCGGTAAAGCAGACGGAAGCAGTAGCGAATGCTCTGCCTGTCCTCGCGCGAGTATCCTGCGCGCTTGATTCCAACTTGGTTGATATTAACGATCTTTGCAGGCGCGTGCCCAAACGCCATCATGAACGGCGGAACATCCTGCATCAGCCCGCTCGTACCGCCGATCATCGCGAGCTTGCCCACGCGGACAAACTGGTGCGCAATGCCTTGACCGCCAAATACCGCCCCTTCACCGATCCTGCAATGACCAGCCAGAGTTGCAAGGTTGGCCATAATAACGTTGTCTTCAATAATGCAGTCGTGTGCAACGTGTACGCTCGTCATTAGAAGCACGTTTTTACCTATTTTGGTTACACTCCCCTCTTTCGAGCCGCGGTTGATCGTCACAAACTCGCGGATCATCGTGCCCTCGCCGATTTCACAGAAGGTCGGCTGCCCTTTGTACGCCAGATCCTGGGGGTCTGTTCCTATTACCGCGTGGGAACAAATCCTGCAACCGGGACCGACATCCGTGTTCTGCTCGATTACGACGTGGCTGCCGATCTTCGTTCCCTCATCTATTCGCACATCCTTGCCGATAATCGAATACGCCCCGACCTCGACGTCCGGAGCAAGCTCTGCGTCCGGATGCACAACCGCTGTCTTATGAATCGTCATTTCATTCACCGTCCCCGGTAGAACTTTCCCTCGATGCATGCTCTGCATCAGTGAGGGATGCCATCTTTTTCTCAAGCTCGGCAAGCCTTTGCCTGAGGTGTTTAATTTCCCATAAGTGTTCCGGAAGCCTCGAAAGCGCTGCAAGCGAGCGCATGGACTGGCTGTGCGGACGTGCGGGGAAGCCCGAAACCTTGCTATTATCCAGAATGCTTCCGATTACGCCCGACTGCGCACCTACGACCGATCGGTCGCCTACGGTGATATGTCCCTGGAATCCCGCCTGGCCGCCGATTACGCACCATTTGCCTATGCGCGTCCCGCCGCTTATCCCTGCCTGTGCTGCAACGAGAGTACCTTGCCCGATACGTACGCCGTGCGCGACCTGGATCAGGTTGTCGAGCTTTGCGCCTTTCTCGATCACGGTTTCGGTCAGCGCAGCTCGGTCGATAGTGCAGCCCGCGCCTATCTCGACATCGTCTTCTATCACGACGCGTCCAGTCTGCGGCAGCTTGGTATGACCGCCCGAATGGCTGACAAAGCCGTACCCGTCGCTGCCGATCACGGTTCCTGAATGGATGATCACGCGGTCGCCAATCTCAATGCCGGCATATACCGAGACGTTCGAAAATATCCGGCAGTCTTTCCCAATCTTCGAATCGCGTCCGATGTAGACCGACGGATATACGACCGTGCCCCCGCCGATTTCAGCACCGGCTTCAACGAATGAAAACGCGCCGACTTCGGCATCCTGCGCGACGGACGCATCCTCGCAAACAGACGCGAGCGGGTGAATCCCTGATGATATGCGCCATTCGCCGCCCGTGAATGGAAACGCGCGCGCGTCGTCGAGCATCGCCCTGTCAGGAAGCTCGAAGCCTTCGGGCGCGTAGAACGCAACCTGCGCCCAGGCGAACGCGAGACGAGGCGATTCGTGGATGACGGCATTTTCAAAATGCCGCTCCAAATCCTGCGGGACGATTACAGCACCCACAGCCTCGCCCGTCAAGCCTGCAATTTGACGCTTGCTCTCGATGAATGCGACTTTGTCCGGCTCAGGGGCTTCGATTGCACACGTGCCCGAAAGAACGCGCTCGGAATCGCCTTTGGTCTCTCCTCCGAGGAATTCCGCAATCGCTCTTAGCCGCCACTCTCTCACAGCTTCACCCCCAGCGCGACGAAGCCCGATCCCGCGCCGTCAGCAATGGCGGAAATCGAGAAATTCTCGTTCAACTGGTACGTTATCCCGTATTCGCTGTCGTCTCTCCACTCGTCGTCGGGAAAATGCTCGATGGACACTCGCAGGTTCGTTCCGAACCAAACATCGCCACTGAGCTTGATAACTTCGCGATCGAAATCCCATCCTCCCCCGACGAATACGTTTTTCCCAGGGTTAATACCGATGCCGATCTCCGGCTCGAAGTTGACTTTGTCCGGGAAAAACTTGAGATGCGCATAAAGCTCGGCATGCGAAAAGGCCTTGATCCCGATCGTACCCTCGATCCTGGGGTTTTTCATCTCCCGATTGAAATCGACTCTGCCGCCTACACTTGTGCGGTACTTTTTCGATTCGACGATTGCGGACGCGTGCAGATCACTTCCCCTGAACGTCAGGCTCACAGATACTTCTGCATCGTAGAATTCGAGCGCACCGACTCCGACTGCAACCTGGGCTAGCCGCGTCTCGATAGAATCGAGATGACGTTCGATAAACTCCTTTGGAAGCCCGTCCAGACTCGCCATCTCGACGAGCAGGACTTCACGAAGCCTGTCAAGTGAAATATTGAGAAGTGTGGAACTGCGTGTATGCAGGAAATGGCGCCGGACGACGCTCGTTTTCGGTGCAGGTGTAAGATAGATCACAACCCGCGTTATTGCAGCCGGAATAAGCTCGAAGCGGTATTCGAAAAGCCTGAAATCAGGAAGCCGCTCGTATTCTCTCTGCAGTGCCTGATTGAAAAGAAGCGTAATCCATGTTACATCGTTTGCAGGCAACCCCTGAAACTGGCGACGAAGCGAGGAAATCAGTTCATCCTGCAACCCGGAAAGCATCTCCGAAACAAGCTCTCCCCGAATGGGTGGAACAAGCTCCACAAGAACATCAATGATTTCAACTCCCGCGATTGCAACTTCAAGATCGATAATCGTTACCTCGCCGGGAATAATCGAAAGCGATTCGACCCTGAACCCACGTTTGTCAAGCGTAAGATCGAGCACCCTTTCGAGCACTTCGGTAACTTCCGCAAGATCATCTTCAAGAACCTGTAGGCTTCCTTCTAATTGGTCGAGAATCGCCAGCTCCGCCACCTCTTTAATGGCGCTGCGCAAATCCTCTGCAATTGCGGGACGCACGTCTCCATTGCTGAAACTCATCCGTATTTCGATAGACTGGATGCGGATTTCATCAGTGCCCGTTTCGCCATCCTGGGCGCAAGCAAAATCCGGGCCGACAAGCGCGGCAAGGCACATCACTGCGGATATGCTCAGAACCAAGCAAAATTCCCTGCAAATAATCAAATCAGTCCATCACCAAAATGCTACATTCACAACAGTAAAAACTGCGCTCCTGCATCAGAAGCCATAAGGCAAAACGGACGCTAGAATATTTCGCCTATTCCAAAATGAAGCAGTTCGTTTTGATCGCCACCGAGCTGCCAACCGTAATCGAGCCTGATTGCACCGAATCCGAGCTGTGGAATCTGGAAATGTAATCCGATGCCGGCAGTGGTCTCGCCGTCCCATTCGCTGAAGGATTCTCCCGCCCATCCAGAATCGCTGAAAAGAGCGACCACGAACTGCTCTTTCTTGTCAATCGCATAGCGAAACTCGGTATTGAAAAGCAGGCTTTTGCTGCCCGTCAAGTAGTCCTCGTCAATACCCCGAATGCTGTACGCACCGCCGAGCCTGAATTCCTCGTAGATCGGCAACTCGCCCTCGGCATAGCCAATCCTCTCTCTGAAACCTATCGTGTGGCGGCCGATGGGTATGAAATGTCGATACTCCTGGATATACTTCCTGAAATCAAAATCTCCGCCGAAGCCGGCAATTTCAGCGGAAACGGCAAGCATGCCTCCTTCCTTCGTTGAAAACTTGTTGTCGCGAGTGTCGTAGTATCCCGTTACGGTCATACTTCGCGTCTGACCTTCCTCCGTGAGCCTAGCTCTTCGGATGTCCGAGTAATTTACGAACGGATCGCCCTTGATGACATCGTAGCGGTTTTCCGTGACGCCGAACGAGAGGTTTCCGGAAATCCTGTCCGTGAACCTCTTGCCGACGCCGACACTCGCTCCCCACGTATCGAGCTTGAGCTCGCTTTCTTTCACACTGCCTGGATTGCGCTGCTGCCTGGTGTGAAAGCTGAAAACACTCGTGGAGAAGCTCATATCCCTTCCCTGCACGTTGGGATCGCGGTATTCGATTTCGAAGCCCGGATCGTCCTGTGTGAAGATCAAGGTTGTGGAGATACTCTTGGCTTCACCGAACAGGTTTTTCTCCTTGTAAGAGATTGTGCCCTGGAATCCGCTTACCGTGCTGTATGCCGCACCGAATCCGAACTGCCCGGTGCGAGCTTCAGTAACTTCAAAAATTACTTTGATATGACCCGGCTTTATCGAAGGCTCCCAGTCGGGCTTGACTTCCTCGAATAGCCCTGTGTTGATGAGCCGTCTGAAATCATCTCTGATTGCGGTCTCCATCAGCGGCTCGCCGATCTTCACGCTCAAAATTTCCCGGCGGATGATGCGCTCCTTGGTTTTCTCGAAGCCGCTCACCAGGATTTCGTCAACGTAACCCTCTCCGATCTCGACCGTTACAACGCCCTCGTTTTCACCTTCAAGTCCGATGTTAAAGTCGCGTATCCACGCGGCGATGTAGCCGTTTTCGTGGTACAAGCCGAGAATGCCGTTCACGAGCGCCCATTCGAGCGTTCTGGCGTTTATAATCTCGCCTTGGTTTAGCGGTGGATTTCCACCCCAGAGGTCCTCCGTGGAAACTTCGATATCTTCGGCGTCCGGGATCTCGGGAAGCTCGATCGCTTCTTCCGCTGCAGGATCTTCCGGCTCAACAGGTTCTTCCCCGGCAGATTCCTTCTCCTTCTGCTTCAGCTCCTTCTCGATACGCTTCCGTTCTTTCTTTATCTCGTCGATCTTCTGTTTGCGGACATCGTCGGCGCGCCCCTGAACAAAGTCCTGAAGCGCGGCAAGTAGCTCGTCGCCCGAAAAAATGCTGTTACCGGTGAACCGAAGCTCCCTGAAGAGCGGCCACTCCTTGACTTCGATCACGAGCATCGCGCCCTGTTCGTATCCCTCGTAGGACAAGACGGGCCTCTCACGGAAATACCCCGTGCGTTCGAGAATGTCGGCGTTCTTCTCAAGAACGGTATAGGCGTTTGCGCTTATGTAATCCCCCGCTTTGATCGTAAGCAGGCTGAGGATATACTCGCTCTCTACGTTCTTGTTTCCGATGACCTGGATCGAGTAGATCAATATTCCGCGCTCGCCCTGTGCGAACGCGACCGGGCTCGCCGCAAGCATAAAACTGGCCAGCGCGCATACAGCAACAAATCGAAATAACCTAGCAGTTGCCACGATATTTACCTTCCTTTCAGGGCTAAAACGATTGCGAGTATATCACCTCCGTTTAGCCGGTCGTTACTCGAAATGCGAATCGAGAGCAGCGATCAGGGAAAGCGGATCAAGCTTTGGTGCGGCATCCCGACCGGAAGATGCGCCACCTTCGCCATCGCTCGATTGAGTGTCATGTCCTGCCGATTCATCGGAAGACGGTAAATCCGGCGGAGGCTCATGCGCCTCAGTGGCGGCAGGCTGTTCAACTAACGGCGCGGCCCGAAAACCGGCATCAGCCGCCGCAATACGACTGCCGTTTTCGATACCGCGCCGTCCAACAGAATTCCCCCCCAACGATGTGTTCCTTCTCCCCTCAGAAGGCTTGGATAAACCTGTGGTTGCATCGTCAGCATCTTCCTTAAAGACGTCCGACGCACCTTCGGAGAAAGCAGATATCTCTGGGACACCGGAGCCATCCGACCCTTCGACTCCGGCGGGCGAACCGCCATTGATCAGCGGAACATCCGACGATACGTTCGCTATCTCGCCTGTGGTTACAGGATTCGAAACCCGTGACAGCTGCATAACTCCGAGCGCGATAATAAGAAGCATCGCTGCAACCGCATACTTGAATGCAAGCTTGAACCGGAATTCACGCGGGGCTTCAGGGGATGCCGCAGGCCTTATACCCAAGTCAAGAGCGTTTTCAACCTCAGCCCTGATGAGCATCAGCTTCGAGGAAAGCGCGCTTCCATCCCCGATCGCGCGGTCGTCCTCAGCAAGCTCAAGCCAGTGCCTGAGCCTTTCAAGCGTTTCATCGTGCATTTTTCTCATACTTCAACACCACTTAGAACTAAGCGAATTCACCATTCGGCAAATAAGAATAGGATCGGCGAGCATAACGGGATTTGGAAGGTGGATTACAGGCTCCCGGTCAAAGATAAAGCCGGGACAAAAAAACAACCCCGATTATCCGAGAGACTGGATCGCTAAAAATGAAGGTTTGAAGCGTCTGCGACCTGGAACACGCCGGATTCCTTCACTCCGCGATCCCACGCGAACATCGGGAAACTCTCGCCGACCCCGATAAAAAAAGAACAGTGAGTCGCAGCCGAAATGCAACTCATGTATATAATCGATGAAAGCGCGGCAATAGTAAGGATGATTATCCGAGGTTATACTTAATTAGAGGTTAATATTCGCATTATCCTGCGAACGATACCGCAATGCACCTAAGCACTGTAGGCTTTGCAGCTATATTTATCCCTGTTTGCCTGCAAGTTGAAGGCTCAGACGCCTGCGACGCGCGAAAACCCTTCCGCGAAGCCGCCTTATCGCGCGCGCGTGAATCTGTGAAATCCTGGCGGGAGTTACGCCGAGCGATTCGGCAACCTCGGTACGCGACCGGTCGTCGATGTAAAGCCCCTTTAGCACGGCCCTTTCTTTTTCGCAGAGATTGTCGATTGCACGAAGCACTTCCGCAAGCCGATCCTGGTTGAGTGCATACGGTTCGTCCGAAGCTGCGAGCGAGAGAAACCTGCCCAGATCGGCTTCTTCCGCGCCGACGGCATCGCGCGCACTTTTGCGCAGAAGATCCAGCATCGCGCCCTTTATGCGCAGGCGCGCGTATGTTGAAAACGATACGCCGATGCCGAATCTGAATCTATCCACAGACCGGATAAGGGCGACGAGTCCTTCCGAAAAGCAGTCCTCTATCAAGGCGTCCGAAGGGGCAAGTCTCTTGAGAGCACCAACTACGAGCGGCTGGTAGGAAAGAATCAGTTTCGCGCGCGCTTCAGGCGTAAACTTTCGCCAGAGCGTTTCCTCTTCTCTGGGCGTTAACAGTTTAATCCTGGAAACCGCATCAATTGCCTGCGAAAGAGCCATATCAGAGTCGCTCGCATGCCATAACTCAGTCGGTAATATTATACCCTCTCAAACGCGAATTTCGACGAACGCATCGCATACTGGATTATTCAAACGCAGATGAACGAGTATCCCCTGGTTCCGCGGTCTACTTGTTCCGGTGCCAGTGCCACACGAGCTTATCGCCGTCGAGTATGAAATATGCGGTCTTATTCACGCCCATGACGGCGTCGAGTCCGTTCAGCGAGTTTTCGAGCACGTACGCTTCCTGGACTACCCAGTCCGGGCTCGAACCGCTGTTCAGTCGGAGGATTACACTGCCTCCTTCCTCGTGTACGAGCACAGGAAGTCCAAGCCCGCGCATCGCCGGAAAAGCTGGCACGCTCTTCTTATCGGACATAAATATCAGGGGCTTCACCTTCGCCGGATCGGTATGTCCAAGCCCCCAGTAATAGCCGAACCGCTCGCCTTTTTCATTCTTCACAAACCAGAACACGAAAGGCCTTCCATCAACGGCCACGGAGCATCCAAGCGAGTCGGGCGGCATAATTCTCGTGACATTCTCGGAGGTCGTGTCCTTGTACAGGTTCGATACAAGTATCAGATCGATCTTGCCTTCGTCGTCCTCGGTGCCGCTCTCAGGTTCAGGAGTCTCAGACGGTTCAATCTCCAAACCTTCACCTTTCTCCGGGATTCCGGGTTGCTCGTCATCGGCTGCACCTACTTCCTCATCCTCGCCCGTTTCAGGCGCTACAACTTCTTCGCTTTCAGCGTCTTCCGAACCTTCATTTCCCTCGGTAATTTCAGTTTCCCCGGTATTCTCCGAGGATTCATCCGCAGAATCTTCGCCTACTTCGCTTGATTCCACCTCGGCTTCCATGCCTTCGCCTGTATCCTCGGTCTCGCTCTCCCAGTCGAACTCGACGACCGGCTCCTCCACCGCGGGCGTGAACTCCGCCACAATTGACAGAAGCTTCCCGCCGCGGGAACTGCACGCGTGCCAGACAGGTTCGAGGAACCCGCCCTCTGGCGCTGCATAAATCCTGTCAACGGCAATGGAGCCGCCTGCAAACTCGACGAGCCAGATGCCGTTATCGCTCCATACCAGGCCGGCGTAACTACCGTTCGGGCGCGCGAAGACGTAGCTAGACTGGTAAAGCCTGCTGTAGCCTTCGAGCGTTTCCTGCCTCGCATAGAATGGACAGAGGTTCGCCCAGGTTCCCGGGCTGTCGAATATGCCGACCACGAGGGCTGTCGGGAACGATTCAAACGTGATTTCGTCCTCGGACAGAACGAGCCTGTAAAACGTCAGCCATCCTTCTGGGTTTTCTGAAATGCCGAGGAGGAGTGCGGAAGGTACGCCGTCTTCATCGAATCCCGCCGAGACAAGCACCGGCTGATCGCCGCATCCAAGCAGCTTCAACTGCTCGGTGACCGAGTATTCCTCGATGTTCTCGTAATCGCGTGAAACGATGATCTTCACATCGTTGCCTAGCTCGCAGCCAACGATGAAGCCCTTGTCGCCGCCGTCAGCCGTGAATGCGTACACTCCTTCCGCAAGCGGGGAATAGCCCGATGTAACGGTCTGAGCTCGCACCTGCCCGGCAAGCGCAACAATCATAATCAGGACGAGCAATACGAAATACGTGCGCATGATGGCGTATTATAGCAGGCTTTCTTGCGCTTGTGACCTTGTAGCCAAAAAAACATTGCCAAGTAACCTTGCCAAAACGCCCCAAATGCCGGATAATACGCGCTGTCCGCCGCTTTTCACGTTAACTTGGGCTTTCAGCGGACTGCCCGGTCTTGCGTCTGTCCGTGAGGATTTTGAATATGAGCGAAATTTTCCTGCGGGACTATCTGAACGTCGAGGAAATCCACCGTCGCATTTCAAACGATACCTGGAAATACGAGGATGAATCCGGCGACAAGATTATGGCCAGTCTGCGTATCGAACTGCTCGAAAGCGTCTTCCTCTGTCTATTCATATGGGGATACGATAAATCGATAGATCTCGAATGCACCGAGGGGCTTGGTGTAAACAGCCTTTTTTACGTCAGATTCAAGAAAAAAACGAAGCTCAAAAAAATCAAGGAAACCGCCGCGGATATGGTGAAGGACTTGATCGAAAAGGGCCGACTTGAAATGGAATCAGGCTCCAAGGATTTCACGATTTTCAGTCTCAGGTAGCCTCCGTTCGATTATGACATCCGGATGACTTTGCCCGCGCG
>JAGGVC010000056.1 GCA_021158185.1 bacterium
CAACTTCGACACCGAACGCTCATTTCGAGCTAATAGACGACAATGGTAATGCCGTGATTCTTTCTGTAATCCTCGACGAGCCGGCAAATGATGCAGCGCTGTTCAGAGTCGTATATCCCGAATCCGCAGCATTTATCGGCGCTCTTTGCGGATTGGATGAAAGCGATACGATATTCCTGGCAGTTCCCAATGACCTGGGCGTCGATTTCGGTGCTGCGGTAATCGGCGGCGGTGAGATTGATTCAGGAACATCGGTTGCAATCCTGAAATTCGTCACTTCATCGCACGCGGAAAGGATGATGGAGAACGCTGCGGGCGAATCCGGCGAACCCGCATCGGGACTGGGCAAAGCTGCGCCTGAGGGGGGAAGCGGCAGGGTGAACGATCTTGCCTATCACGAAGCATCGAATACTCTGACGTGGAGCTACGTAAACAAGGGCGATTACGATCAGTCCGGCGAAGTCGGCATCGCGGACATCACACCTATTGCAACGCATTACCAAGCGGTTGTGGGAGGTTCCGATGTGCTTGCCGAGGTTATTGACGGCGACAATAACGGCGAGGTGGGCATTTCGGATATAACGCCTATCGCCGAGAATTATCTTGCGGATGTGTCCGGCTACAGCATTCTCAGATTTCCGCCTGGCGTTTCTCCCCCGCCCGAAACCGAGTGGGGCGACGTCGTTCTGGATTTCGTGAGTACCGATGCCGGAAGCGATCCCGACAGTGGGCGGAGGCGCTTCAGCTTTCAGCTTTTGGAGGGTCAGGACGGCGAATTCTACGTTGCGCCCAGGTCGGCAAGCGGCCCCCACGGGGAGTTGAGCAACAAGGTAGTTGTCGTTGCCCCTGTTCCGCCATCCGCACCCACGGGGCTTGCTGTCGAGACCGTATCCGACACTTCTGTAACGCTCATCTGGGACGAAATGCCGCCCGACGGCGAAGAGTTCAGACTTTATATGGCGGACAACGCCGAGATGACTGGAAAAAGCCGCATTACACAGTCCGGCCACACAACGCAGACTTTCACAGCGATAGATCTGTCGCCTGAAACGGAGTACTTCTTCTGTCTCACTGCGGCAAACGACGCCGGCGAAAGCGAACCGTCGGATGTCGTACCGGCGACCACCGATCCATCGCCCAATGGCGATTACGATTACGAGTGGCTTTTCATGGTCTACATCGGCGGCGATAACAATCTTGCGCCGGTTGCACTCATCGACATTAACGAAATGGAATTGGTCGGAAGCACCGACGATATTGCAATCGCGGTTGAAGTCGAGGCGTATTACGAAGAATCCATCGCACAACTCGATACTGTATACCGATTCAAGGTTGTGTACGACGACAATAAGGCTGTATTCGTAAGCGACGCATACGAGAACAATATGACGTTCCCCCACGACGGATACGACAGTACGGACCCTGCAAACATACTCGATTTCGCGAACTGGGCGAAAGGGGAATTCAATGCGCGCCAGGCCTGTCTCGTGCTTTGGGATCACGGTGGAAGCTGGTTTCCCGGAACGGACAGAACGCCCGAAATGATCATAATGGACGATACCGAAGGAACCGAGGGCGACAACTATCTGATAGCCGAGGCGCTTGCGGATTCCGATCTGGATATCATTATGTTCGATGCCTGCAACATGGGAGGCATTGAGGTTGCGGACGCGTTTGCGCCCGTTGCGGACTGGCTGATGTTCAGCGAGAACTTCGTTCCATGGGATGGCTTCAACTACGACGAGCAATTGGCGTGGCTTGCTGCAAACCCGACCTGCACACCCAAGGAGCTTTCGAACGCATTCTCAGTCATTTATGTAGACTATTACAGGGAACTCGATGAATCCTCGGTTACGATGTCCACTTTCGATTCATCCAAGTATCCCGCGCTTAAGGAAGCTGTTATCGCATTCCGCGAAGCTTTCACGCAGATTCCCGAAGCCGATCTCGATAAATTGAGAGAGGCTAGGAGCGATGCGGAGCAATACGGATACGAAGAGGATCGCGACCTTCTACACTTCCTCGACAATTACTTGGCGCTTTCTCCCGATCCTTCGGTTCTTGATGCGGTGAACAATCTCAAGACTGCCGCGGAAGATGCCATTTATTCATCCTACTTTTTCGGATGCGAGAATGATTTCTGGGGGTATGTCGAGAATGCCAACGGGTTGATGATATGGCTGCCGGGCGCGGACAGCTACCAGTGGTCGCTCGAAGAGTACGAATCCCTTCCATTCGACCAGGATACCGTCTGGTCGGGTTTCCTCGGCGAGCTTTTGCAGATCGAACCTCCCGACACCGAGGGCGGTTTCGAAGTGGTTATGACCTGGGGAACGTATCCCGACAGGATAGACTTGCTTATGGGTGAGCCGGACGGATTCGGCGAGCGGGATTATTACTGGATATGGATGGAATACTCGCTCAACGGCATATTCGGGCTGGATTCGTTCTTCTCCGAGGAAACCGTGGAGCGGTACAAGGCGAACGACATCGTTTACGGCGGCGATTACGCCATCTTCGCCGATTACACAAGCTGGGATGGCTTCGAGGATGTTACCGTCGAAATATACGATGCGAACGACGATCTCTATGCAACCTACGGGCCGATAAGGGTAGACGCCGACAGCACTTGCGAAGAGCTTCCATGGGACGGTGTCGCAAAGATATGCGAATTCACAGTTCCGCTCGTCGGCGAGTAGCCGCGGCCCAGCGCCCTCACTTGTGCCGTATGCTAATATCAGGCCGTATTGAGTGATCGGGATTACAAAGCAGTATCGAAGGGATTTGCCGAGCGTTTCGCAGCTGAATGGCGCATACGCTACGTCAAGGTAGTTATTTTCGCGTCCGTCTTTTTTCTACTGCCGGGCGCTCTGATCGTGATTACCCTTTTTCTGGCAGCAACAAATATATTCGGTATTCACGACTGGGAGCTATTTTATCTTGCCAGCTGGACGGAGCTTACCGTTTTTAGCATTTTCGTCTCACTTATTGCAGTTTTCTTTATCCTTCCTTCCGGGATTATGATGATCACCGCGCCAAGGGTGCTCGCGCCCGTTGCAGCCGGCCTGATCGAAAGGCTCGATCTGCTGTTCATTCTGTTCGTGCCCATCAGGGATGAAGATTTCGTGCGAAACCGGTTTATGGAGTACATGGCCGGCGCGCCGGTGTCGGATACCAGGATAAACGAGTCCATTAGCGCACGCATCTGGTGGCTGTCCGGGCAGATGAAGCCGGAGCTTCTGCTCGGCGGAATACCGAAACACCTCGGAAGCCGCTACCCGTACCTTCCGCGCTCCCTTACTAACATCGGGCTGCCTGTCGGGCGGCTCGGAAGCATCATCGTCCGCCAGTGGTACATGTACCTCTGTCAGTTCATGTCGTGGTCTTCCTGCTGCTGTTCATCCTTCGGCTGCGGCCTTTTTCTTGTTCCTCTTCTCGTTTATCGCGTTCTGATAAATCTCCACAGCCTCGCGTTCGCCGCGGCGTATATGAAACTCCTGACGGACAAATACCCGTGGGAAGTAGGGAAGCGAAAGCGGCGGTAGGCACTGCGATTACGCGTGGTAAACTTGACGCGCTCTCTCTATCGCTCATCTAGAGGAGTTCCCGGTTAAGGAGATCGAAATGATTAGGCTAATCGACTTCAGGATTTTACGTGTGCTTCTCGCTTTCTCAATTCTGTGCATCGTGCTAAGCGCGCAAGTTGCTCTTGCGGACATTGCTGAAGAGCAGGAATCGCAGACGGACGGCGAAACATCGCAGGATGCAGATGAAGGAAATAACCCATACGGCGACAGCTATCTCGACAGCGAGATAGACGCGATACGTATGGCGCTCTATGCGGCCAACATGGATTTCACGGATATGACGTTCAACAAGCATTACGCCAAGGGCTACGAGTGTTTGCCGATAGTGCTTGAGATGATGCACGATCCGATGCTGATCGCGCCGACGATGGACGCATATGCCACGAGCGTTATGGAGGCTGAGGATGAAATTCTGAGTCCTTTCAGGGAGCTGATTTCTTGCCTGTATTTCTTGCCGGAAAAGTCCGAGATTATCAAGAATTTAGAGATCATTTGCAAAAAAGGACTTGATGGCACTGGCCTAGCGGATTACGACGAGTTGATCGTGGCTTTAGAAGCGATCCTCGCGACAGAACTGGAGATGCCGTTCAGCGAAATCGAGCTAAAGACGCTGCGCGAAAAGCTCCCCTACCAAATGGCATGGCACGACGTGTTCGAATCGCCTTTCGACGAAGCCACGCGGGCCGAAATCGAAGCTGCAATCGAGGATGCGCCGGATAAATACCTGTACGAGCTTGCATCGAGAATGGATCTGACGGCGACGCTTGAAGCGTTCTTCAGAATGTCCGTTATAGACATTGAAGCCTTGAGCAACTCGAAATTCGACAGCTTCCCCGCGGACGAGCCGCTTATCGTGGATACCGAGCACGGGCGGATCTGCCTCGGCACACTCGGCGACGATTATTACGAAGGCGATTTTGCGCTGATGATCGAGCCTGGCGGGAACGACGTTTACAGGAACTGCAGGATCGGCGCAGCATTCGGCGCGCCAGCGGACGGTCTCGGCGACGGGCGAATCGGTCTCTTCGTGGATTTCTCCGGCGACGATTTCTACGACTGCGGCGAAACCAACATCACGCTCGGCGCAGCGGTGCTCGGAGTAGCTGCGTTCTATGACCTCGGAAGCGGGAACGACAGGTACGTCGCGGGGAGTCTGACGCTCGGCGCGGCGGTCGCGGGCATCGCCACTTTCTACGACGACGGGGGAAGCGATTCGTACGAGGGCAAGGTCTTCACAGAGGGAGCGGCGGGTTTCGGCATAGGGCTTATGATCGACGATTCGGTGAATCCCGCACCCGATTTCCCTACCGATGTTGAAACGCCCGATCCGATCAGAATCGAAGTATTCGACAACGACAGATACCACGCCTGGACGAATTCGCAGGCGTTCGCACGCACGCGCGGGATCGCGATCTGCCAGAACAAGCGCGGCAACGAAATCTACGAGGCTGGCGGCGTGTATCTGCACGCACCGCTGTTCGCCGACCGCTACCAGAGCTTCAGCCAGGGCTTCGCTATCGGCGAGCGCGGCATCGACTACGCCGGGGGCATCGCGTTCATCATCGACTTCGACGGGAACGACCGCTACCTGGGCGACATCTACAACCAGGGCGTGGGGTACTGGTACAGCGCAGGGCTGCTCTGGGACGGCGGCGGGAACGACAGCTACGAGATGACGCAGTACGGCCAGGGAAGCGGCATCCACCTTGCCATCGGCGGGCTCGTGGATGTCGGCGGGAACGATACCTACGTTATGCACAGCGGGCTCGGACAGGGCGGAAGCCACGATTTCGCCGCAAGTATCCTCCACGACCGCGGCGGCAACGACCACTACATGGGAATGACGAGTTGCAACGGCAGCGGGCTGACGAACAGCGTCGGCATTCATATCGACAGGAGCGGCAACGATACTTACGCGGGACGCCGCAACAGCGGAGTCAATTTCGGCAGGCCCGCGCGCGGGTTTTCGAGCATCGGCATCCTCGTCGATCTCGCGGGCGCGGATGATTACCTCGGAATAATGAACGACGGCGATTTCTGGCGGCACACGGAAATCGGCGTAGGCTGGGACATCGCGCCGCCGTCCGCGCCCGAACCCGAAGCAGCACCGGCAGCGGCTGAACCTGCCGAAATCCCGGTCGAGATTCCCGAAATCTGCTTCTACGAGGGCGAGCTGAATCAGGAAGTGTTCGACGAGCTCTGGGAAATTTCGATTCGCTGGGAAGTGGGCGACAACCGATATATCGTGCCCGAAGCGCGGCAGAGGCTTATCGAATTTGGCGCGGCGGCTCTTCCGTACATGTCCGAAGAGATGGACAACAGCGCTTCGAGCCTTGCATTTCGCGCATACGATTTCATTTTTAGGGCGTTGATCGAAAAGGGCGCGCGCGCGGAAGTAATCGCTGTCGTGCTCGAAAACGCTGAGTCGGATAATGAAACGAGGCGGCGCATAGCGCTCTACCTCATCGGCTCTCAAAAGCTTACCGAGCTTGAGGACGTTGTCGTGGGCTTCCTCGAATCCGACGATGATTCGATGATGAGGCGCGCTATCGGCGTCATCGCGCAGCTCGAAAGCCATACAGCGGACGAAATGCTCATCGGGTTCATTTCGCCGGACGAAGACGAGATGAAAATCAGGGCTGCGATGACGACGCTTATGTCGCTCGAAGCGGACTGCTACGATTCGATGCGCCCGCTCCTGGATCATCCGCTGATGAGCATCCGCGATTCGCTCACTAGGCTTCTGGCCGCGCACTGGGAGATGTACGGCGCGCGCGCGCGCGCGGATATCGCGTACGCCGCACAAGTGCAGATTGCAGGTGTTGCGAATAATGAGGTCGATAGGACGGATTCCGCGCTGTCATCTCGTGCGCTTCGCACACTTCTAGACACGCTTACGAGGGTGAGCGAGCCGCCGGACGCCGAGCTTGCGGATGCCGTGGCGTCGCTTCTCGATTCGGATGATTGGGGGATGCGTGCGGACGCTGCGCGCGTGATCCGCTACTGGCAGACGCTGCCTGGCACCGATTGGGAAGTGCTCAAGCCCGTACTCGCAAAGCTCCGCGAGATGCTCACAAACGAGGATGAGCCGTATGTAAAGTTTGCTGGTGAGCAGAAGTAAGTGCTGGAAGCTCCGATGCAAACGCTGTTTTCGGGCAGGAGGCAATTGCCTAGTAAACGGCGTACTGTAGAGCGGGACTGCAATCGAAACGGAGGTGGGCTTTGAAGCTTACGCCTGATGAACGGAAGATGCTTGAGGGAGGGTACGGAGCTGCGAAGGCGCGCGCCCTCGATTACATAATCCAGTTCGGCGAAGCGTTCGATGCGGAGCGGCTCGTGGACGTGATTTACGTGCATTACCCCGCAGAAATGAGCATTTATAAAGGCCTCGTCGAAGACCTGCTCGAATACGCAGAGACGGGCGCGACGGTCGCAGTGCCGACGACGACATCCACGCTCGCCTGCGACCTGGAACAATGGGACAGGCTAGGCTGCCCGGCGCCCGTTCACGACCTGCAGGCGAAAGCCGTAGCAGCGCATCGGAAGATGGGAATGGCCTGTACGTACACCTGCACGCCCCAATTCCTCGGCTACGTCCCTCCCAAAGGGAGCTACATAATAAGCGTCGAAAGCTCGGCCATAATCTACTTCAACTCGGTGCTCGGCGCACGCACGAACCGAGGCGGGCATCTGACCAGGTATTCGGCGATAACCGGGAAGTACCCGCTGATAGGGTACTTGCTCGACGAGAACCGCAGGGGCACGCATCTGATCAGGGTCAAGCTTGCGCCTGAGGAATTAAGGCACGACTGCGACTACTCCGCGCTGGGATTCGCCGTCGGCAGAATCGTAGGCAGCCAGGTGCCCATTTTCGATTTCCTGGGTACGCCGACGCAGACTTCCTTGCTGGCACTGGGCGCAGCGCTCGCAACATCAGGTTCGGTCGCACTGTTCCACGCTCCGCCGCACACCGCAGAGGCGAAAACCGTGGACGAAGCGTTCCAAGGAGCAAAGCCCGTAGAGGTGCACGAAATCACAAAATCTAGTATCGATGCGGCTTTTCAGGCGATGACCACGATAGCGCCAGGCGACGAAATAGATTTCGTCACGCTCGGCTGCCCGCACTACAACCTCGAACAGATCAGGTATGTCGCGGAGTTTTTCCGCTCGACAGGCGAAAAGGTCAATCCCGGTGTGCGTTTGTGGATCTGTACGAATCGCATGACGAAGCAGGCGGCGGCCTGGGAAGGCTACACGCGGATAATCGAGGATGCAGGCGGTTTCGTCGTTTGCGACACCTGTCCTGTGGAAAGTCATATGCGAATCTCGACGTGCAGGGAGCATGGGCTCAGTGTTCCGCAGATAAGAGCGATGGTCACGGACAGCTTCAAGATGGCCAGGTACGTCCGCGATCTAATCGGGTGTGAGACTGCGATTCGTGATCGCGATTCATGCCTCAAGGCCGCGATTTCGGGGAGAATGTCATGAAAAATGGGCTGAAAAACGATCGATCGCGGGTTTTTCGGGCAATTATTTGCATTTCGCGCCCCGCGATTACGTATGACCGCAAAAGGACGGCGGTGTGATATGGCTGACAGAATCGTAAAAGCGAAGGGAATGATTCGGGGCGAGGCCGCGGGCGAGGCGCTCGTATGCCACAAGGCGTTCTCGTTTCTGGGCGACGTCGATATGGACACGGGCGTCATCATCGCGCGCGGGCACGAGCACGAGGGCGTATCCATCGCAGGACGCGTGATGATCTATCCCGAAACGAAGGGCTCAAGCGGCGGCTGCATCGTACTCATGGTGCTTGCAAAGCTCGACAAGCAGCCAGCTGCAATCGTGCTGATGAAGCCAGCAGATCCGAACATAGTCGAAGGCGCGATCCTTTGCGGGATTCCGCTTCTCTCAGAACCCGACGAGGACCTGCTCGCCGCAGTGCCGAACGGTACAACCGTGACCGTAAACGGCACAACGGGCGAGATAAGGTGGCGGAAAGCTACATAAAAAATCAATCAGCGGATCCTCTAATGCCCGCTGTCTACGGCTTTCTGCACCTGAAGGAGAAGCTCGACGTTCGATTTGGTCTTGAGAAGCTTGTTGATCAGGCGGCTCATCCGCTCTGCCTCGTCCATCTCGGAGATCATCTTGCGGAGCTGCCACAGGCACTCCATTTCCTCGGCGTTGTAAAGGAGTTCCTCGTGGCGCGTGCCGCTCTTCAGAAGGTCGACCGCAGGAAAGATACGCTTATCGGCAAGCTCGCGTATAAGATGGACTTCGCTGTTGGCAGTGCCCTTGAATTCCTCGTAGATGATGTCGTCAAGACGGCTTCCGGTTTCGATGAGCGCAGTCGAAATAATGGTGAGGCTTCCGCCACCTTCAATATTTCGTGCAGCTCCGAGGAAGCGCTTGGGCTTGTAGAGAGAGTTCGGGTCGAGACCGCCCGATAGTGTCTTTCCGCTGGGCGGGCAGGTCAGGTTGTAGCTTCGTGCAAGCCTCGTCAAGCTGTCGAGCAGGATCATTACGTCGAATCCCTGCTCAACACGCCGCTTAGCGTATTCGATCGTAAGCTCCGCAGTTTGGATGTGGTTTTCCGGCTTCTCATCAAATGTCGATGAAATGACGAGCCCGTCGATATTCCTCTCGAAGTCCGTTACCTCTTCGGGACGCTCGTCGATCAAAAGCGCGATAAGCTCGATATCCGGATGGTTATTTGCAATGGCGGCAGCGATCTTCTTGAGCATCACGGTTTTGCCGGCCTTGGGCTTTGCGACGATGATGCATCGCTGGCCGCGCCCTATCGGGCTGAACAGGTCGAGAAGCCGCGTGCTTATTTCGTACTGTTCGCTTTCGAGGTAAAGCCGCTGGTCGGGGTACACTGGGACCAGCTTCTCAAACGGCCTGGGCACCACGTATTGATCGGGCGGAAGCTCGTTGATGCGCTCGATCTTGATAAGGCTCTTGTAGCGCTCCTGGTCGCGCGGCGGGCGTACGGTACCTGCAACGACATCGCCGGTTTTGAGTGCGAACTTCTTAATCTGGCTAATGCTGACGTAGATGTCTTCCTCGCCGAGCTTGAATTCCTTTTGGCGTACGAATCCGTATGTGCCTTCGGGGTGTATATCCAGGACGCCCTTCTGCAACTCGCCCTCGACCGGAACCGATGGAGGCACGGCTACTCCGCGCCTTACATAATCCTGCGTCGGTCGGGGCTTAATTTCGATACGTTCCTCGCGCGGCGCTTGAATCTGTTCTTGGTACGTTTCAGGCTCTCGCGCTTCCTGTGGTTTGAACGTGCTTTCCATACCGCGCTCGGTACGATCGAATGTTCTTGCGCTGTTTTGTGCTTGCGGTTCGTATCTGGGGCGCACTGTCGGACGTCTAACTTCGTCCCTTTTGATCTCAGGCTTGGCGGGAACTTCTTTCGCGGGCCTAATCGGCGGAGCAGATTCCCTGAAGGCGCGCTGATCGCTCGCGGCAAAGTCTCTGCCGAAGCCCGTTGAACGAATTCCTTCCTGCTTGGGTTCATCCTTGTATTCCGTATCGGGACGCTCTAACTTTTTCGCATACTTTTCTTCGAGCTCTTCTTCATCTTCTTCGGTATCGGGATCGCCGAAGGCAAGAGGTGTAACTGGTTTGAGCGGTGACGAGAGATCCTTGGGCACGCTTGCAATAGTGATCTCGACATGCCGGTGCATAGCCTTTTCAAAATCCAGAATCTCCTCGATAATGTCGTGCTTTTTTAGCTTACGGTAGTTCTTGATGCTGCGCTCCTTGGCAAGCTCGTAAAGATCGTTAAGCGTCATCGATTCCAAAGCTTCGTAATCAAGCGGTTTATTAGCCATTTTTCACTCCATAATACAAACAGTATTCGTTATCAGTTGATAGCGTAGATGTCCTTGAACTGGCGGTATTTATGTTCAAAATCCAGACCGTATCCCACTACGTAATGATCCGGAATAACAAAACCAACATAATCCAGCTCCAAATCAACTTTGCGTCTGTGGGGGCGATCCAGAAAACTTGCAAGCGCCAGGCTTGCTACTTTGCGGGTTTTGAGGTTGCGCTCTATGTAATGGAGCGTCAACCCGGTGTCTATTATATCCTCAATTACGAGAACATGTCTACTTTCTATGTCTTCATCGAGATCTTTTGTGAATCGGACAACCCCGCTCGATTCGGTGCCGCGGTAGCTTGAAACCGAAAGGAAGTCGAAAGTAACCGGCAATGTAAGCTCCCTGACAAGATCTGCGAGGAAATACACCCCGCCTTTCAGGACGCAGATTATGTGAAGTTCTTTGCCCTCATAGTCGGCGCTGATCTCGCGTCCGAGTTCGCTAACCCTGCGCGCTATCTCGTTTTCATCCAGCAAAAGCCTGAAATGCCGCGGTACACTTAATGTCATAGCCGCTCACCGATCCCGTCGAAGATCCTGAATACCAGATTTAGCCTGCGTTTTCCGACAGTCATATGTCAATCTCCAATATAGCTACTCCCATTCTATCGTGCCGGGAGGCTTTGAGGTTATATCGAGAACCGTCCTCACCACACCGACAACTTCGTTGAGCACACGGTTTGCGATTTGGTCAAGAACCGCGTACGGAACCCGTGTCCAATCCGCAGTCATCTCGTCATCGCTCGTGACAGCCCTGATTACAATAGGATAGCCGTACGCACGAGCATCACCCGTCACGCCGGTAGTCTTGATTGCAGGCAGCACACCGAATGCGCGCGTCCTGCCGTCATACAGATTTGCAGCAATAATCTCCTCTCGAATAATCGCATCTGCGTGCTGGAGAATTGCGATACGTTCGCGCGTAACATCGCCTATGATCCGGATGCCAAGCCCAGGCCCGGGAAACGGAGGACGGTACGCGATTGCATCCGGCAGGCCAAGCTCGACAGCAAGCGCGCGGATTTCATCCTTGAAAAGGTCGCGCAGCGGTTCGATCAGCTCGAGGTTCATCCGCTCCGGAAGCCCGCCGACGTTGTGATGGCTCTTTATCACGTGCGCATGCAGTCCGATGCCGCTCGACTCGATGACATCGGGATAACTCGTCCCCTGCGCGAGATACCTGATATTCTCAAGTTTGACCGCCTCCCCTTCAAAGACGCGTATGAATTCCTCACCGATTATCTTGCGCTTGCGTTCCGGTTCGGTTTCGCCATCGAGCTTTGAAAGGAATCTGTCGCTTGCATCTACTCGGATAAGCTTGCTCTGAAAATGCTCGTTGAATGCCTGCTCGACCTCGTCCGCCTCGTCTAAGCGCATCATCCCATGATCCACGAACACGCACTCAAGCTGCTTTCCTATTGCCTTATCCACGATCGCCGCTGTAACAAAGCTGTCCACACCGCCTGATAGCCCGCATATGACCTTAGCAGAGCCGACTCGTTGCCGGATTTCGATTACGTTCCGCTCGATGAAATCGGTCATCTGCCACTTCGGCTCGGCTTTGCAGATGCGATAGAGGAAGTTCGATAGAAGGTCTTTACCCCACGGCGTGTGCGTCACCTCAGGATGGAACTGGACGCCGTAGGCCCGGCGCTCCACGTTCTCGAAGCTTGCTACGGGCGTGTTGAGAGTGTGGCTCGTAGCGATGAACCCCGCGGGGAGCACAGGCGTGATGTCGCCGTGGCTCATCCAGCATATCAAATCCGGGTTGAGTCCCGCGTAAAGAGCGCTTTCAGGCTTGGTGACGGTCAGTTCGGTTTTGCCGTACTCGCGATTGTTCGCCGCCGTGATGCCCACTCCGAATACCTTGCCGATAAGCTGCATTCCGTAGCAGATTCCGAGAATAGGTATACCGAGTTCGAATATCTCCGTGTCGATTTCGGGACTGCCGAACTGGTAGACGCTGTTCGGTCCGCCTGAAAGCACAATTCCAGAAGGCGACATCTCGCGAATCTCGTCGACCGTGAGGGTATTGTCGAATATTTCACTGTAGACCTTGAGCTCGCGAATCCTGCGCGCGATGAGTTGGGTGTATTGTGATCCAAGGTCGAGAATCGCGACCTTGTCAAAATCACCTGATGTCTGCCAACTCATCTTTGGAAACACTCCATAGAAAAATGTAAAGCGCTGATTGCGATTTGAAGGGTGGTGCAAATGAAGGGTTCACGCTGTCAGGCTTATATTACCCAATTGACTGGAAGATTTACCTTTCAACGGCTGGCTTTCGGGCTTAAATGAGCTGTCCTGACACACAGCACCCATTTTTCAAGATCGCAGTCGGCTCTCTCGTTCCCGATCAGATCGACCGCTTTTGCGACATTTGAAAACCCTTGCCCTCGGTCCTGAAGCTCAAGCTCACGTAAAGCTCGGTTTCGTGGAAATCCTCAATTGTTGCTGCGCCTGCAAGTCCCATGCTGCTCTTGATACCGCCCACGATGTTCTGTGTGCCGTCCGATACGCGCGCAGGACCGAACAAAACCTGCTCGAGCGGTACTCCCGAATCCACGCGCACACGAGTACCCCGCGGAAGATTGGGATGCGGCGCAGCCATCCCCCAGTGATACGGATGAGCAGGTGCGTCGGGACATCCGGTAAACACGCTTCCGAACATAACAGCGTCAGCACCCGCGGCAAGGCACTTGGCGACCTGTCCGGACGTGCGCATTCCGCCGTCGGTGATGACGGTAACACGCCTGCCGCTTTCTTCGAAGTAATCATCGCGGGCATCGGCCGCTTCAGCGGTCGCAGTTATCTGGGGCACACCTACCCCCGTTACATCGCGAGTAGTACAAGCCTGCCCTGGACCCACGCCGATAAGAATGCCGTCGGCGCCAGCGCGCATCAGCTCGATTGCGACGTTGTAACCAACGCAGTTACCAACGATGAGCGGAATATCGATGTTCGAGCATAGATCAGCGATATTAAGCACCTCTCCAGACGAACTCTTGTGCTTGGGACTCGTTACCGTGCTCTGCACGACCAGCAATTCAGCACCTTCTTCCTTTGCAACGGGCCAGAAGCGCTTCACTCCGAGTGGAGTAAGACTTACGGCTGCTAGTGCGCCTGAATCCTTCATCGCACGTATGGATCGGGCAATATATTTCTCGTTCACAGATTCAGCGGAATAGACTTCCTGGAGAAGCGGTGTGGCTTCGTCATCCGTCGCGCGCGCGATCTTCGCGAGTATTTCGCGCGGGTTTTGATATCTTCCCCAAACACCTTCGAGATTGAGCACGCCGAAGCTTCCGAATCCGGTGAACCGCGCCGCCATCCCTGGATCCACAACGCTGTCCATCGCGGCTGCGATGATGGGAAGCTCGAACTCGCGCTCGCCAAGCCGCCACGAAACATTGGTATCCTCAGGATCGATTGTGGACGCGGAAGGTGCGAGGGAAATATCATCGAACCCCAGTGCCAGCTTTGCTCTTCTCTTTTTCGAAATCAGAAAATCCACTCTAAGACCATCCCTGGACCAAATATCGCATTATTTTTAATGGCAAAGGTCTTACCCGGCTATTGTGAATGAACAAACCCGCTAACCTCTAAATGGAAAAAAGGAACTCCGCTGGCAAGACCCGCACAGGACCTGGTTAACACTGGGTTACCTGCAAGAAGATATCGGAATATACCACCGTGGAGCGGCACTGTCAAGAAGGCGATATCGGCGCCATAAATTTGGCGCGTGCACATCACCTTTATCAGAACACCATATCATCGTGCAGCACCGCATCTTCCCGCAAGAGCAGATCGTGCACGAGTGAATACGGAAGTTTCATATCGCTTTCGGCATCAGGCGATGCAATCATTGACTGCGTAAACATCGCTTCATTTATATGGTCAACCGCTACGTTCATTCCCCTCGTCATCACCGCGGCTGTTGCGCCTGCCGCTTGCCCGACAGCCATAGAAGTTGGAATCACGCGCGTTGAGGCAAACGCCTCGCGCGTTACACTGATATGCCTCCCTGCCATCACTAGATTACCCACTTCGTTTGTCAATAGACACCTGAGCGGAATATCGTAGTGCCCGCGCCCGCTGAGTTTCTCGGTGTGCAGTCCGCTATCGTCTGCGGAATGAATGTCAATCGGGAACGCTCCCAGTGCAACGACATCATCGAATTTCGCACCCGCGATCACATCTTCGCGCGTTAGAACGTAGCGTCCGACCGCGCGCCAGCTTTCGCGGACACCGATGTACTCGGCCTTCCTGCTTATGTATGAATCCTTGAATCCCGGAACATGCTTTTTGAAAAAACGAGTGAGAAATTCGATCTGCCTGATTCCCTCCGCGGCGATCTCCTCATCCGTTCCAAATCCGCTCGGTATCCTCGTCGTATTGACAAGGAACTCGCCCGGGTGCGGAGTCCCGAAGAACAATAGGCGGTCTCGCGGTACAAGCCATTCCCCCCGTGCTTTCGCATCCTCGACTAGCGAAAAGAAGCCGCACACTCCAAGGTAGCCTTCTTCGATGATGCCTTTATCGGGGTTGAGCACGAAATCGTCCTGGTTTGCATGGACGTGCTTTCTCAGGCGCGCTTCATCCACACCTGCAAGCGCAAACAGCCAGCTCATAGGCTGGCATTCATCCGACAATTCGCATTCCACACCTGCAAGCCGCGCAACGCCCGCGTTTCCCGTGGCATCCACAACCGCGCCTACGTCCATCCACCAGGTCTGAACCTCTGGAACTGTTCCTCTTTGCCAGTGTCCGAATGGTATGCCCAAAGGCAGCCGTGACTGGTCGAGTGTCGCGAGCTTCAGAGCTGTAATTCTACCTGCATTTGTTTTGACATCGGTTACCGCTGTACTCAGATACAACTCCACGCCTTCCTCATCGATCCATTCGAGCAATACGCGGCGCGCCACGCGGTCGTCCACGGGCGTAACCGTCGTCGCAAATCCGAGTGGATCGGGCTTGTGACCCAGAGAGCCGTTGTACGAGATCAGACGTTCGATGTATTCCTCGGCAAGCCCGCGTATCACCTGTCCGCGCGGTGAATGAAACGTCTGGTAAGGCTGTACGAGAGCTTGAGTGGCAATTCCACCTGGGTAGGAGTGCGCTTCAACGAGAACAACGTCGCAACCTGCCCGTCTTGCGGCAATTGCTGCGATCACGCCTGCAACACCGGCACCGACGACCATTATCTCTGTTTTAGAAGGAAAACTCGACATTTTTCCCTTACACTCCTTATGCAATTTGGCTGCACACAAAGATTACACACGTAATCACTTACGTAGATTGCACGCGTCTAAAATCAATTACCCTGTTGAATCACCATTCCATTCATTTTATTTGGTCTTAACCTGTTGTGCGAGTTGTAACTAGGCAGGGCTTTTCCTTACACCAATGCGAATTGAGGAAATAGTCCGAACGAAGAATCACAGTTCGGGCGCGTCGTATAAAGCTGCGCCCGATGTTAATACGCGGTTTGAACCAGTTTCAGGCTACTCGGTCTTTCCCGACGAAAACTCGTCAATGAAAACATCTTCTGCATAAACCCTAAGGTCAATCTCGAAGAGCCTGTTCCAGGGAAATGTGATTTCCGCATCGATTGTCTGTGGAACAACAAAGCTTCTTCCTCTGTATATTGCGCGGTGTCGGCTCTCGTAGCTGGATCTAACCGGCTTTGCAAGTTCCTTGCATCCCTTTTCAACGAGATCGATCGTGTAGAGGTTGAAGTTCCACGGATCGCCTCCGTTTTCAGTAACGAGATTCCAAAGCCGTCTCCGCACTATCTGAGGAAACCATCTATCCGTAAGAAGGCTTTCGAACTTGAACCGCTCCGCAGCCCACGCCGCAAGCGTAGCCGCCTTTCCTCTGATACCGAACAAACCGCGGTATGCACGACATACTATCTGCGCGAGCGCCTTGCCGAACGTGTTTCCCGCTGTGTTCCAACTGGAGTAGCCTTGTAGATAGTTTCCGTTGCCCAGCGCAAGCACGGAGTCGAGCATCGGATCACCGCCGTTGGCCCAGGCGATGTCTGCAACGTGAATATCGGCAAGATCGGCAAGGAGAAGCGGGGACAAGAAAGATATCGGGCAGTCGCCGCCTTCCTCCGGAAGCGGAGAGGGACGCCCGTCAACGATGTGATCGAGCTGCTCGGATTCGAAATTATTTATGATCAATAGCGGTGTTTTACGCGATGTGATTTCCTTGGGTGTGCTTCCAAGAATGACCGACGGTTCGGTCGACCAGGATGAAAGATCCGCCTCGATTGGAGAAATGCGAAGATGATCCATAAACCGCGCAAGGTTTTTTCCGACATTGATGCATTCATACTTGGCCGTTAGGTTGATTGACTCAGGGAACGACCACCAGAGCCCCAAGGGAAGCCTGCCCTCGATGCGGTCGCGCAAATGGCGTGCAAGCATAACCATCCCCTGTTCGTCGCATCCGCAGAGCGCGGTCACTTTCTTGCGTGCATTTTCGGGTACATTTTCAAGGAGTTCCTCCGCTTCACCGTTTTGAGGCCCAGCGGGATCTCCGTCTTCGATTGCGATGCACCACGACGTAGACATGGGGAGAAGCTCGCTGAGAAGCTCCAGATGATTCGATTTGTTCATCTCCCGTGCAGCCAGGTGTTCCTGCCATGCAGCTTCGAGCATTTCCTGTGTTATTTCTGTTTTAATGTCCTTTGGTTTGGCTTCGTCCTTATCGCTGGGAGGAACTTCGGGTGCATCTTCTTTTTTACTCCCGTCTCCTGAATCTTCGGATGCCGCATCCTTATCATCCAGGGCTTCCTGCACTTCAGGGAGGTCTTGGTCGGACAGTGTTGAAGTTCCTTTCTTCCACAGTTCCTCGTGGAGAACCAGGTCGGATGTTCTCAGAACTGTTGTGCCGATTCGCGGGATTGATTTCATGCAGTGCAGCCTGCACCCCGGCCTTTCGCGCAGAAATCTAGCAAGGAAGCCGGCAATCTCACCCGGGGTTTTAATCGGTGCTGTTGATGAACGGCTTTGCACGAGCCCTCCGTACAACAGTGCATCGAGCGAAACGAGCACGCCCTCAACCTGCTTCGGCATCGAGTCCAGCCAGTCCATCAGCGCTTGCGGATCGCCATGCTTATCGCGCCAGCCGAGATACTCCAGTGGCGGAACTGCGAGCCGCACACCTGCAATATCCGCAAGCCTGAGTGGATACAGCCAGCTTGAGGGACGCCCGTCGAGCGGAATGAGCACGATCAAGGGAGAGATCGGATCAGAGAAAATCGCTTCCTCCATCGGATTCGACAGTGCGTCAATGTCCGATTCCGATTCTTGAACGCCAGCTTCAACAGGTGATACTACCTTTTCCATGATTCAATTTTAGCATCGCCCGCGTTCTTTGTAACCAATATGTTACGCAAAACCGAAGTTTGCGAAAAAAATTACGTATATTTTTTCGGCTGGTCGTTGAAGCGCGGACGAGGGTGCAAGATAAAGGAATATGCGCCTTATCAGCTATTCCACACGGCAGGAGCTTCATTGTCAGCTTGCCTGAACAGGAATTCACCCCTGTTTTCCGCGTTAAGCCGGCAGCAGGATTCGTCTACAGGGTTTCACCGAAGTGATACCCGATGAGTGCCGCATCCATCTCGTCCACCGTGCCGTCGCCGTTGCAATCGAACCACTGCCTGAACGAGGGATTCGATGACCCGATCCCGAAGTTTTGACGGAGCAAGTCGACATCGGAATCGTCAACAATGCCATCCCCGTTCGTATCACCGACGAGGTTATAGCAGTCAACTTCTACAACGTCCGATGCGTAGAGACCGCTGGCTGTTACAGCGCGAACCTCCAGTAGCAGACGCTGGTTATTGAAATCTCCGGTATATACGTGTGCAGTATAAGGCGGATTGGAGGATTTGCTCTTGAGCATTCCGTCTGAATAGTAGATATGGTATTCAACGTGGTCGAACTCGCCCGCCGTTTCCACAGTCACAGTCATCTGCTCTTGAACGAGTTCCAGGTTTTCAGGCGTCAGAATCTGGATTTCGGGAATCGAGCTTACGGGCCCGTCAAACACTACGATGTCGTCAATCCACCATCCACTGCCGTCAATCACGTCACCGTTGTCGGTGCCGGAGTCGTCGCTTTCGAAGAAAAACAGCACACGGATTACCTGGTCCTTGAATTCGGAAAGAGACAGGCTCTCGCGAACGTCCGTCTGGGTGCCCGTATAGCCTGCAAGCTCCGTATACGTTTCGCCTTCGTCCGCGGTAACATAAACCCGCGCATAATCCATGTTCTCTTCGATGTCGTACTGATGACTGAACGAGAGCACGGGGCTCTCGACATCGCTGAGATCGATCCGGCGCGAAACAAGGTAGTCGTTTTCGTTATCGCCGTATATTCCGCCACCGCCGCCAAAATAGAAGCAGACATCGCCCGATGTATGATATGCGCTCGACTGGCGCCATTTTGCAGGTCCTGATTCTTCCGCTGCAAGCACTTCGGGATCTATTGCGATAGTACGAGTACCGTACATAAGATCGCTCGATGGATAGTGCGCTTCGACCGGGAAGAACTGGTAGAATCCGTTTTCCGCAGTTTCTGACAGCGGGTAAAGCGCCGACATATTGTCAACGAGCAGATCCTGTGCATTTTCTTTCTGTTCGCCTTCGCCGTAACCTACTCCGCCCACCGTTACATGATCGTGCAGAATTCCTGTCGTGTCCCATGAATAAACGAACGGTGCGGAATCGGACGCGAAAACCGTAGCCCCGTCGATGAAAAGCTCGACCCACTCGACCTTTTCATTTACAGCGGGAGCTATCTCTACAATGCCGTTCGCAATTAGGGGAGGCAGTGTATTCATACTGAACATAAAGCCGCTCACAGAAATATCAACGGTGATTGTTTCGTTACTCGTGCTCTTGCGAATATTGAAAATGCGAACCTGCGAATCCACACCCTCATAGTCCGTACTCGCGGGATAGCTTTCGAAGCTGAACTCCTTGTCGCCCTGGGGATAAACATCTCCGGAATCACCAAAGGAATACATATGATCGAGGCCGTCCAGTCCGTCGGCTTCTTCCAGATCCAGCGCCTTGTGATCCTCGTTATCGTTTACTCCCCAGTCGTCATAAGGATAATGGTCCGAGTAAACATCTTCATCAATGTGCCAGACAAGAAGGCCCTTGCCGGGGGCATGCCCGGTCTCGGACGTTGCAGTGAGCCAGCGGTTCTCGATGAGGAAATACTCCTTGTTGTAGATACCGTCTGTCCAGAGAAGGTAAACCTCATTCGGGTTGTCAATATAATTACTCGGATGAATTACGAGGTCATCCATATCGCTGGTGATCACATTAGGCTCGATCCAGCCCATGAGCCACTTGTTGTATGCGCCCATGTGCATCGGCGGGTTTACATAATTACCGCCGCTCATCAGTTCCCAGTAGCCCAGCCCGAAGCTTTCGTTGCCGTCCATGCCGGGACTCGGATCGTGGGAGTCGCCTCCCAAGTCATAATAGTCCGGGATCATGAAGAAGTGCCCCATCTCGTGGTGCGCCGTGCGGCTTTCGGGTGCAAGATCGTCGTAGCCGAGTATGCCGACCGCTCCGATGCTCTTTCCATCGAGCTTTCCTGCTGAAACAAACCCATATGTCACGAACGCCCGTAGACTGTAGGGAAGGATAATCGTGATCGAGTCGATATAGCCGTCGCCGTCGCCGTCGAAGCTCGCATAATTAACGTCGGGATTCGACGCGTTGAGCGCGTCGGAAACGATCCGCGACAGATTGCTGTTTGAAGTGACGCTGTATGCTCCAGCTTCCGGGTAAACACCGCCGGTGAGATCAAGCTGACCGTAGCTCATTTCATCATAAAATGCGGTAATAGAAGGACAGGTGTGACCGGCGTTTTCCCCGAACAGTTTTTCGTTTACCGCTGCGTGTGTTCTCTCCTGCGTATAGCTGGGAGTGCTTACAAGAAGATAGATAGCTTTACATGAGCCGATCGATGCAGGTCTGGGGTGTGCAAGGTATATTTTGCTCGCATCACGATCTCCAGTTGGATTCGGATCGCTGTTCATGCCATCAATATCATCGCCTACCTGTATGTCGATACCAAGCTCAGGAACCGGCATCCCTTCGGGTACAATGACGCCCTCGCGAGTGAGAATCGGGCCGATATACGGAAGCTCGAACTTGTCCTTCCATTTCGGGATGAGCACGGGAACGCCTGTCCTAAGATATTCGCGTACCTGGTCTATATACGGGTCCGTTTCGGTCGCGCTGTCAACTGCGTTTGACGCGGCTGCATCGTCTGCACCCGAATTGATGGAAGCCGATTGCTTAATGCTGTTTTCCGAAGGTGATGTGGCGCGGGAACCTGCACCGCACGCGCTGAAAAACGCGATGGCAAGAACGATCAGGACACTGATGAAAACAGCCAATGAAGTTTTTTCGGTCATAAATACTCCGTGCAAAAATACACATGAAACCCGGCACGCGGACAAATGTATGTGCCGAATAAGGCAAAGCCCATTATTATACCTTCCATACAGGGATAAATTCTTTATAAGACTCTTGCACACCGATGTTCGGGATGCATGTGAACGCCGTAGCTTTAACATCCACAGACTTTTTTTCTCACAGTTATCCTGCATGCCAGCTCACAATTGAACATAATGCGTGCTGATATGTGAAAAGATGTTAAAATATATGGCTATATGCAAAAATACGCGAACTTATGTTACAATGTAGTGTCCAACCGGAGTGGTGGATGTCTTGTAGGTGCCTAAGTTGAGGCTCTCAGGGGGTGATACCGGATTTGGATGGCCCGGTATCCGGCGGAGACATCACAGTAAACCTGTGCAGGGCCGGCGAGAAGGTCGAACGAGCCTGCCCGCGAGAGTTTTCCGGCATTCACCTGACCGTAGGGATTGAGGGCCGCACCCGTAATCCCGCGAAGGTAAAACCGGTCGGACGAATTGCTGTAAATGTAACTAGTTGTTGTCAAACTAATTGCTGTTTGCCGGGGCTTGCGCTCCGGCTGTCGTTGAGGTACTGGAACGCCGTCCTTTATGTGACGGTTACGGGCGGAGCCGCGGGATCACGCGGCCCCGCCTTTTCATTTTCAGATGCAATTCATTCTGAATAAAGTTCATGCAAAAACCGAAATGACGGCAAAAACTCATTCGGGAACGGCTTCAAATATGCTGAGCCAATCAAGTTTGCTAATATTGTAGGGCTACTGGTGGTGAATTATGTTAGCCCCGAGCGTGCAATATGACCGGTGATGGAACAAAGGACGAGATGAGCGTGCATCCAGCGTCGGAACAACAGGAAGCCGCTGCTTCCAGCGCGCTTGACGCATCGGGTGATGCGGATATTTCGAGCGGGACAGACGGCTCCGGTTCCCCGATGACAAACGCAGATGAGCATCTGCCGTTATCCTGGCTGCATCTTATCGGGGAGTTGCTGATCATCATCGGTGCATTCGCACTCGCCCATTTTATCCGCTACACGAGTGGAATTCTGCCTGCACCCACCGAGTTCATCCCACTCTCGCAATATATGGTTATGGGCGTGATCGTCGCGCCACTCTGGATTCTGCTTCATCTCGGTCATGGCCTTTACTTCCAGAAGATCGCGGGCACTGCCAGCGAGGAGATCGGCGCGCTCGTGAACGCTCAGGTGCAGGGCTTCCTCCTGCTAATTCTGATGAGCTTTTTCATAAGAAACTTTCCATCGAGCCGGCTGACTTTGATATTGATTCTCGTTTCGGCATTAGCGGGTTGTCTAGTTTTCAGGTTGATCCTTCGAGCAGGACGCACCTTTTTGCTCAGACGCGGAATAGGCATACGCCCGTTGATCGTCATAGGTGACAGCCCTCTCGGTGCTCTTCTGATCAGGCGCATCGAAAAGAACACGGCTCTTGGACTGAAGGTCCGGGAGCGCGTTGCGCTTTTAGACGTGCCTTGCGGCAATGTTTCTGCCATCATCCGTCACCTCCTTTCTGATTCGCCTGAGATACCTGCCGTGCTTATCGCGGGCAACATCCCGGAAGACTGCGTGTCCGAAGTGATCGTCGAATGCCATCGGGCTGGTGTGGAGTGTATCCTCCCGTCCGAGAGGAGCGCAGCAGCAGGACTTCCGACCGATGCAAGGATGATGGAAGGAGTCCCGGTGCTCAAGCTGACAGCCGCGGGCGAACTTGCATGGATAAGGTTCAAGAAGCGCGTGTTCGATCTCTTCATCGTCATCCTCGTTTCTCCGCTCTGGTTTCCCGTGATGGTTCTGATTGCTCTGCTCTCTATCATCCTGCAGGGCTTGCCCGTCCTTTTCAAGCACAAGCGGCTTGGCCGTGCAGGGCGTGAGATTGTGACCCACAAATTCAGGACGATGGTTAGGAATGCACACCTGATAAGCCTGCCCGATGATTTCGACGAGAAGTACAAGAGCAAGGACGACCCGCGGGTGACGAAGTGGGGACGGATGCTCCGCAAGCTGAGCCTTGACGAACTTCCACAGGTGCTTGACATTCTCAGCGGAAACATAAGCCTGGTCGGCCCGCGGCCGATCGTGAAAGACGAGTTGAGCCGGTACGGAGCTTGGGCGGAGCTTTTGCTCAGCGTTCCACCGGGACTTACAGGACTCTGGCAGGTGAGCGGGCGGAGCGACCTTTCGTACGAGCAACGGGTTGAGCTTGACACATATTACATACACAACTGGTCGCTCGCACTCGACATTCGGATCTTAATGCAAACGATCCCAGCCGTGCTATTGAGGAAGGGCGCATATTAGGCGCGCGCGTGGACTCAATTGATGTAGGAATTAAACGGTGCTTTGACAAAAAAAAGGGTCCTCCCGCACGAGGACCCTCAGGGGGTGATACAGTTTAAAAGGGATTTCCCATGAGAATTTATCCTGCCCGTATCCACATTTCAAGGCCGGTAACAAACACATACAGTGTTTTACGTTTTTTCACAATCGCGATTAACAGGCAGTTATCGGAAAAATGAGCGGACTGCCGACCTATCCACCGAATATTTCCTTGGCAAGGTCGCTTCTGTCGTCGTCATCCGGTGGCGGCTTGCCGGTCTCCCCATCTGCATCCTCTTCATCGCCAGTTCCGAAGTAGGCTTCCATTTCCTTCGATGTGATGCCGACCCGCTCCGTTACGCCTATGGGCGTAGTCAGGCTTGCATGAGGCATTATCGTTACGGGTGGGAACGGCGGCCTGAGTTTTGAAAACACTTCGCCGAGCGCCTGGGAAACGCTCTTTGCGGGCGTCATCCCCCAGGTGGTCACATCGGACTCGGCAAGCGAGCTTATAAGGAATATCCTGTGCTGCTCGGTGCGCTTTCTGAGCGACAGTACGAGGTGGCCAATCGGCGAGTAGTTGTGCGTGAGTTTCATCCTGATATCATCACTCGCTTTGAGCGCCTTCCACGACTCGAAGCCCGGATGTCCCATCCCTTCACCGCACTCGGCAAGCAGGATGAGCGTCCCGCCGCCGGGATTCAGGATGTTCGTCGCGTTGACGAGCGATTTATGCACTTGGTAGAAGTTGATGTCACGCGGCGATCCCCCCGCGCTTGCGATCACGATTTCGGCGTGTTTTATTTCCTCATCATCAACAACGAAGCCGAAGTGGTTTTCGACGAACTGGCAGCCGAGCCTGTGCGCATAGCTGAAATCGCCCGCGAAAACGCCCGAAAGCTCGCCATCGGGGTTGAGCACGACGTCCATCAGGAAATCCGGGCGAAGCTCGCTCGCGGCATCGAGCATATCCTCGTGCACCGGATTGCCGAGCAGGCTTCCGGGCTTTACGCGCTCGTGGAAATCGCCCGTCGCCCGATCTATCGTGAGCGAGTGGTTCTGGATGATGCTTTCGTTCGCTGCGACGCCGGGGAAAAGCATCTTTCGCCCGCCGGTGAACCCTGCGAAGTAGTGGTATGTGATGCTTCCGGCGAGGATGATGAAATCGGCGGTTGCGGCGATGGGATTATAGTAGAGGATCGTGCCCCGCTCGGTTCGGCCGGCGCGCCGCATCTTATCCGGGTTCGAGCCGTCGTGCTGCTCGATCTTGAACTTTTTTACGATCTCGCTTCCGAGATGCTCCTTGAGCTCGCCCGCGGACATTTTCCTGTGTGTCCCGAGCGCGATCAGGATCGTCACGTCCCTCGGGTTCACTCCTCCGCGACCTACCATCTCTTCGAAGAGGATGGGCAGCGTGAGAGGGTAAAGGCACTTGCGCGTGTTGTCGCTCACGATAAGGCATATCTTCTTTTTACCGCGCACGGCCTCGGCAAGCCGCCTCGCTCCAATGGGATTCCTAAGCGTGCGCAGGATTTCGTTGCGCGGGTTTTCGAGCTTGAAAAGCGATCGCGGCCTGATCTCCACGGTGTCGATCCCGGCAGGAATCGAAACCGCCTTTATCCCGTCCCCGTATCTCAGCTCAAATTCCGGCATACGACTATATTACACGATGAAGGGGGAATATGGGGGGACAGGAAGTAGGGCGCGGGTTTTATACCCGCCCACCGATGAATAATATGTAACGGCGCGGATTGCCCGACGTAGGGGCTTCTGGCAGAAGCCCGTCTTTGAAGAACATGTCTGAAAAACATGTAATGGCCGTTTTCCGTGATTGACGAAAAAAACCGCGTCGTGGAGCCGAGGCTTCAGCCTCGGAATGCCTGTCTTCGCATGTAGCACAGGCTTCCAGCAAGGAACACGAGCGTCTCGCTTGTGAACATTAAACACGCTGACGAGACGTCCGTGCTACGTTGGCCGTTACACTTTCACACCAAAATGACACCTTCCCGCCGGTGGTACAATGTTATCCGATGTTATTATCCCGCGAACGCTGATCGGCTTGTTTCTGGAGACGGTTTACAACCGAAAACGTCTGCATTCTGCGCTAGGATATGTCCCTCCTGCCGAATTTGAGGTATCATTGTTGCGCTCGAAAGACACGACCCTAAATCAGGGGAAAGGTTTCCAGTCTGAGGGGTGCAGTGTATTATGAAGTTCCGGTATAGCTTCATTATCAGCTTCATTACAATTCTCATAATTGTATATTATGTTACATATCACATTATTATTCATATTATAGACCATATTCATGGTCTTGAGGCTATATGCTGGTTGTCGGTAGTATGTTTTTTGATGGGATTATTGTATGGGTCGTATCTTGCATATGTATTACGCGGGTACAGCAAGATACGCATTGTCCTTGCTTCATTGATTGTAGGGATAGCATATGCATTGGCAAGTCCGTTTATATTCTTTGCAGTAGCCCAAGTTCTTGCATTAACATTGTTTAGTGAAGTGGAATACCTTTCTTATTTCGAGTTATGGTTCGGTCTTACGGGCTTACTAAACTGGCGTAATCCATATTTGGTTTTTTCACCCATTGTGTTAACGGAGGTTTTGGTGCTGCGAGAAATTGTTAAAGAATTGTGTAAACGAAGGTGATTATGCTTTTGGTACAAGAATAAATAAATGAAGAAAATGGGAAGCTTCCAGTTCGATCACACGTACGATTCGGCGGGTAACCGGACGGCGCTTGCGATATATGCAGGGGAGATACACCTTCATTTTTCTGATAGGTTGCTGCTTGCCCCCGCTGCGAATTGATCGTCTATCGTCCGCAAAAATATCATTGCCCGTCCGCGATAACATCTTTGCCGCCTTCTCCCCCCTCTGCAACGTTACCGCAGATCCAATCCCGCTAAGTGCGAGCTGCCTCAAGGTTCATATATGATAATATTGCTATCAAATTATCTTACCAATATAGCCTTATATTTTTTCTGTTCTCGGCTTGATTTTCGTGACAAGATTCGATTTTCGAGGTATATTCAGATAGTCGGGGAAATGTTCGGGTCGATGCGGGTATGTGAACGGCTTGCCAAGCTGACAAGTGCTGTAGTAGACTGGAATCTGATTGTTGCGGCTGTTTCGACGCAGATTTGGTGCCGAGAGGCAGCCGCCGTCGAGGGATGTGAATATAATTGGAGAAGATCAAGTTTGAGCTTTTTACGGAGAAAGCGCGCTCCGCGATGGAGACCGCGCAGGACGTGCTCGGCTGGCTCAAGCAGTCACAGCTTGACACCGAGCATCTGCTGTATGGAATAACGTTCGTGGACGGCTCGATTATGGACGCCGTTTTCGGCTCCGCCGGGATAGATTCGAAGAAGGCGCGCGAAAAGATACGCGAGCTTGTGGTTCGAAGCCAGGTTCTCGACGATACGGGCGGCGGCGGGACGGCGCAGATTTACCTTACCCGTGATGCAGCAGCCGCTCTTTCGAATGCTGAAGACGAGATGGATGCTCTCGGCGACAAGTTCATCGGGACGGAGCATATTCTGCTGGCGATTCTAAAAAGGCTTGAATCGCGGGCGTACGCTCTCCTGCGGAATCTGGGGCTAGATCGTGAAAAGGTGCTTCAGGCATTGAAGGAACTTCGGGGGAGTTTTGCTCTCGACTCGGAATCCGGCGAGGATAAATACAGATCGCTCGATCGTTTTACGACCGATTTGACCGAGCGCGCGCGGCAGGGGCGGATCGATCCGATCATCGGGCGCGATGTGGAGATAGACCGCGCGGTGCAGATTCTCGCGCGCAGGAACAAGAATAACCCCGTGCTCATCGGCGAGCCGGGCGTGGGCAAAACGGCGATTGCGGAAGGGCTTGCGCTGAGGATTTCAGAGGGCGGGGTGCCGGACGTAATACGCGACAAGCGCATCCTTGCGCTCGACCTTGCGGCGATGATTGCCGGAAGCAAGTTTCGCGGCGAATTCGAGGACAGGCTCAAAGCTGTGCTGGATGAGCTCAAGGGTGCAAAGCGCGGGATTGTTCTTTTTATAGACGAGCTTCACACCGTGGTCGGCGCGGGTGCGGCGGAAGGCGCGATGGACGCGTCGAACATTCTCAAGCCTGCGCTTGCACGCGGCGATCTTCAGTGCATCGGCGCAACGACGCTCAAGGAGTACCGCAAGTATATCGAGAAGGATGCGGCGCTGGAGCGCAGGTTTCAGCCGATTATTGTGAGCGAGCCGTCGCCTGACGAGGCAAGGGAAATCTTGAGGGGGCTGCGCGAGAAGTACGAGGAGCATCACAAGATCGAGATTTCTAACGAAGCGATAGATGCCGCGGTCGACCTTTCGGTGCGCTACATAAGCGGGCGATTTCTGCCTGATAAGGCGATCGACCTCATTGACGAGGCGGCGGCGCGTGTGCGGATCGACAGCATGGGCGCGGGATCGAAGCTGAAGGAGCTCGAAGCCATAATCGAGCGCTTGAACCAGGAATCGCGCGAGGCGACGGTTGCGGGCGAGTACGAACGTGCGGCGGAGCTGCGGCAGAAGGTGCTTACACTCGAAGGCGAGCTTGCGCAGGAGCGCGAGCGCGTGGAGAGCGAGGAGGCGGATAACGTCGTCAACGCGGACGATATTGCGCTAGTGGTGGCGCAGTGGAGCGGAGTTCCGGTGGACAAGATGAGCACGGTCGAAACCGAGCGTTACCTCACGATGGAGGATGTGCTTCACGAGAAACTGATCGGCCAGGATCAGGCGGTGACTGCGGTAAGCGAGACGATCAGACGAGCGAAGGCCGGGCTTGCCGATCCGAAGCGGCCGCTCGGAAGTTTCCTGTTCTGCGGACCGACGGGAGTGGGCAAGACCGAGCTTGTCAAGGTGCTGGCGGAATTCCTGTTCCAGAATCGCGATGCCGTGGTGCGGATAGATATGAGCGAGTACGGCGAGAAGTTTTCGACAACAAGGCTCGTGGGTGCGCCGCCGGGCTACGTCGGGTACGAGGAAGGCGGGCAGCTTACCGAGGCCGTGCGCAGAAGGCCGTTCAGCATTTTGCTCCTCGACGAAATCGAGAAGGCGCATCCGGACGTGTGGAACGTGCTCTTGCAGGTGCTCGACGACGGGCGGCTGACGGATGCGAAGGGCGTCACCGTGGATTTCAAGAACACGGTGATCGTGATGACATCGAACATCGCGAGCGGCGAGATTGCGGAGCTTACGGCGGACAAGACCGAGGCGCAGCTCGAAGAAGGTTATCCGGTGCTGAGAAGCCGCGTGATGGAAAGGCTCAAGGATTATTTCAAGCCGGAGCTTCTGAACCGCATCGACGAAATCGTCGTGTTCCACACACTCACGCGGGCGCAGGCTGCGGACATTGCACGGCTTCAGATGGCGGAGCTTGCGGAAAGGCTCGACGAGCAAGGGATGAAGCTCGAAGTGACGGACGCTGCTTACGAGCACCTCGCGGAGGCGGGATACGACACGACGTTCGGTGCGAGACCGATGCGGCGCGCTATCCAGCGCGAGGTCGCAAACCCGATTGCAGGCAAGGTAATCGCAGGCGAAATCGAGAAGGGCGATACAGTTCGCGTGGACGCGGAAAAGCGCGGGATTGTCATATCCAAATAGGATGCGATCTTTAGTGGGATCGTCAGATTTCGTTATTCAAGAGATTCCTGTTTGAGCAGCCGATGCATTCGCGGAATCGTGCAGGCGGTGAAATATTTCAAAAGCTGCTAATGGGCAAACGCGGATTAAGGGATAGGAAAGGGAGCGCGAGGTGGATGAAGGGAAAGTGAATGCGGGAATGAGCGGAGGAGGAATGGGCGGCGAGCGGGATGGAATGAGGGACAGGAAAAAATGGCGGGCGATGATGGCTTTTCAGCATCTATAGCTCGGATTCCGCGGATGGCTCTATGCACGGTTGACGTTGAGGCTTTGAGCGCATAAACTGGCCGTGTCATGGCGAAGCGCGAAACCAAGCCGATCAATCTTGCGGTGCTTCTGAGCGGAAGCGGAACTACGCTTGAGAATTTCATAAAACACATCGATGCAGGCAAGCTCGATGCAAAGATTCAGGTAGTCGTTTCATCCAGGCCGAAGGTGCGCGGGCTTGAGATCGCGCGAGACGCCGGAATCGAAACACGCATCGTCAGCAGAAAGAAAAACCCCGACGAACGCGAATTCAGCCGGAAGATCGATGACGCGTTGAACGGGTTTCCTATTGACCTTATATGCTTCGCCGGGTTTATGAGCAAATACTTCGCTCACGACAGGTACTTCGGCAAGATCATCAATATCCATCCCGCCCTCATCCCGATGTTCTGCGGGGAAGGCTACTACGGACACTATGTCCACGAGTCCGTGCTCAACCGCGGCGTACAGGTGTCGGGCTGCACCGTTCACATCGTCGATGATGAATACGACCACGGGCCGATCGTCGCCCAGCGGGTGGTGCCGGTCCTCGAAGACGACACTCCCGACACGCTTGCCGCCCGCGTCCAGGCCGAGGAGAGACGGCTCTACCCCCAGGTCATTCAGTGGTTCGCGGAAGGGCGTGTGCGCGTAAAGTGCGGCAAGGTTTATATCGAGGGACGCTCCCGAAGCAGCATTATGCCGGAGAAATAGAGAAACATGGAGATGTTTCGGCTCGCGCGCGCAGTTAAAATGGTTTATGGCCGCGCGACTGCTTGACAGTAGAACGGAAAGCTAGATCAGCTTCCTGCGAACGAGAATCACCTTGCCGAGAATCGACAGTTCGTCGGGATCTGTTATCGTAACGGGTGGATACTCCGGATTGCAGGGTTGCAGTACGAAAACCTCGCCAAGGCAGTAGAACTTCTTCAGCGTGATATCCACGCCCTGATAGCCCACCGCTGCGATGTCGCCATTCTCAACGTGCGAGCTCGGGCTGACGATCACGATGTCGTCTTCCAGAATACCCGCGTTTACCATCGAACTGCCCCTGACGCGCAATGCAAACGCCTTTGGATCATAGCCGATTTCTTCTTCAGTAAGGATAATCTGCTCAATATTGTCGAAGTCGTGAACCACGTTCGCTTCATCGAAAGCACCGGCAGGTATACGATCGTATACAGGCACAGGACGCCGCTGGTGACGCGCCCTGGTATCAAACGCGGGATCACGGGGAGAAACGGGGCTTTTTTCCATTGTGGCAACGATGTTCTTGAGGTCCTGAATCGTCTTTGAAATGTCCTTACGCGGCGCCATCGCTCCAGCTTTCGGCACAATCGTAAAATCGTCGCTGATGAGTCCGCTTGCCTGAACGAGATCTTCGTAGGTCGTAGGCAAAACTTTTGCCATCTTTTTCATGATCTTTGGACTCGGCCTGCGCTCGCCGTTTTCGATTCGTGACAGGTAACTGTTGTTGATGCCGATTTGTTCTGCAAGCTCATGCTGCGCGAACCCCGCACTGATTCTCAGATTCCGAATCAAACGGCCAATCTCCAGAAAAGGCTTTTCTGAATTACTCAAGATTGCCCTCCAATAATACACATTGCCCTGACGATACATCTGAAATGTCAGACTTCCCAAAAAAAACAACGAAACAAATCCTACGCATCAAGTATAACATAATAATACTCACGATGGCATGGTTATGCAACCTCGCTTGCATTACATTTCATTCCACTAGCCTTCACTCAATAATCTTGACGTTCATGCGACTAAACATGTTCTATCTTGGACAATGATATCCTGTTTTGCGAGTAGAGCCAAGTGGCAGCGAGAATCGAAATTATTATGGCAAAAAGAACAGTGGTACAAGCGATGCCCCCTTCGAGCCCGAATGCGCCGCCGCCGACAATTCCTCTGTCTGCAAGCCTGAAGGAAACTATGTGCTGTCCGGTTCCAATCACGATTCCACTGACAGGTAGATCGTACACCTCATAACTGAAATTCCACAGCCAGTGCGCACCTATCGCAGCGTAAAATCCCCCCTTACGATATGCGAGAAATGCGAAAAGGACTCCTGCGAGGAAAATGTTTATTAGAGCCAAGGATGTCAAATTGGGATTGGATGAATGAGCAAGCGAGAATGCCACAGCCTGAGCCATCAAAATTACCGTGAAGGCGATAACAAAAAACACTGTTCTTATGGAACGGCTTGCGAAAACATCTGTCGCGTAAGGGAATGCTGGAAACCGTGATAATGCAGACAACCTGAGTATCGAATTGTATTTTACGCGTATCTGGCCTGATTCAGGGCCTTTCAGGAAAGGCAGTTCGGAATCCGGAAGCTCACCGCCAAGAGTGTCCATTCCGGCAGAGCTTATGTCAGCATACGGCTCTTCCCTGCAATCGCTGTGGCGTGCGTATTTCCTCAAGCCAAGATCGATCATCGCCTGGACTATCCAAAGCGGGATGAGGAACAGAAGCCCGCGAAAAATGAGCTCCTCGTTGAGAGAGACAGTGAGAAATCCTGATAGGAGCTTCCACCAGTCTGTTCGGATATCCGCTGCAAGGCCGAACGAATCGTCAATGCCGAATCCGATGAATTCAGCCTGGCCGAACGCCCACGCAATCATGAGCATTATGCTCGGAGCGGCAAAGCCGATAGTCATTCCCAAGGCAAGCTGCTTCGCCGCAACAGGAATACCGGGCAGGATAAATCGTCTTCCATAGTGCCGGAGAGGAAATGCGGAAAGGCCGATCAGAACCACAAATAATGCAAGCGAAATCAGCAGTTCCAAAGGCGAGAAACCAGGAAGATATGCCCGCGTCATAAGTCCATTTCGACCGCGTCAGTGATTTCGATAATGCCGGTAGACAGATCGATACTCATGGATTTACCTTTTGCCGTGAACTGCGGGTCGTTCATCTCAACGTTGTGCGCGGTAATCACGGCGGCGTCTTCGCTCCAGGCAAGCCTGTCCGCAGTGAAGCTCTGGTGCTTTTCAGTAATCTCGCCCCGGACATATCCTTCGATTTCGGCTGTTTTGCCTGAAACACGGTACTTGCAATCACGCGCATCAATAGACAGCTTCCCGCCCGTTTCAAGCGTGAATTCGGCCGTGATTTCGCGCACGCCAATGACCTCACTTTCACCGATGATTGCATCTGTGAAAAGCCTGAGCTTGATCGAGCCGTCCGATTCGCTGATAACGATCTCCGCGCGTTCCACCGTAAAATCCGGCGGCTTGTTCGGATCGAACGAATGCTCTCCAATTTCGGACTTGAGCTTGGCCTGCGCGGTTATTGCCGTTTCATCAACCGGATTCTTCCTTGCAAGGCTGATAAGCGTAATCACCACCAGAAAAACTACGATGGCTGCGCTCCACAGGAAAGCGTAGGCGTCAAATCCTCTTTTCCGCCTTCGCCCCTGAACTGTACGATCAACCATTATCTGTTCCCCCCACCCTTCATTTTCGCAGGTGCTTTTGCTCCCAAGAGAGCGTAATCACGGGCGATTCTTCAATACATCGAGGTTCTTGCCGCTTCCTGAAGGATCGCCTTCGTCCGCCAAGCTAAAACTGAACCTTCGGCACTTCCTTTTCTTCGGGGATCTCGATCTCGAAATACTCTTCCAGGCCGAATCCCGCCATCCCGGCCACGATGCTTGCGGGGAACTGCATCCGCGTGGTTTCGTACACCATAACGACATCGTTGTAATGCTGACGGGCGTATGCAATTTTCGATTCTATGCCTGCAAGTTCCTCCTGGAGCATCAGGAAGTTCTGATTGGCCTTGAGATCGGGATATGCTTCGCTTACCGCAAAAAGGCTTCTTAACGTCGAGGTCAGGAAATTCTCGGCTTTCTGCTGTTCCTGCACATTTGACGCATCGACGGCCATCTGCCGCGCTTTGGTGACATTCTCAAGCGTTTCCCTTTCGTGCGCGGCATAGCCCTTGACAGTTTCGACGAGGTTGGGAACAAGGTCGTAGCGCTTCTTGAGCTGGACATCGATCTGCGCCCAGCTTGCTCTGACATCCTGCCTTTTTCTCACAAGTCCGTTGTAGATGCCGATGAAGATGATTATTACAACCAGAACAAGGGCGACGACAAAAATCAAATAAGGCACAGGAAGCCTCCTTGGAGAGAAGATTCGAAAGGGATTATATCACGGTGAACTCATACAGAAATCAAAATGGCTGAAATGCTCTCCCTTATAAGGCATTTGGAAAAAGATCGATGCAGCGAAATATTCTGCAGTATCAGATACTGTCGATTGGATTTGAGTCGCTAGAATCCAAGTTCCCTGTCGAGCTGTTTTGCATCGGGAGTAAGCGGTGTGACGTCGTTAGTCTCCAAGCTCAGCTTCCAGCGGTAAACTTTCGGCTCGCTTGCTCTGGGGGGCGTTGCAGTCCAGAGATAGAATATTTCACCTTCCCTGATGAAGGGTTCGGACGGTACAACGAGATAGTCGAGCTTGCTGAGCTTGTCGAAGTAGGCCTCGTATTCCTTGATCCTCTGTTGCGGCTCGGAATAATCGGTGGTTCTGATTTCACCAAGTACATTCATAAAATAATCGGTGGCATAGATCCCCGCGCAAATGACTGCGAGAAGAATGAGCGAAAGCAGAATCAGGAGCAGATTTCCCAATACACTTAGGACTACATACACCGTGCTTCTGCGGCGGATTACCTTCTTCTTGTGCCTCGTCTGTTTTTTGGCAGTACTTTTTTCTTTCGCCATCATACGGATTTCGCCCCAGGCTTTCTAATTGCCGCTCTTTGCCAGGCTTCGATTTTACTGAGGAATCCTTCGTCATCGGCAGACAGAGGGTTTCCGTCGGCGGGGATTTTCCTCCATTGAGCGAGTCTCTTTCTGGCAGTGATGTCGTTGATAACACCTCGCGCAGTCGAGCATCTGTTTTTGATGAACTTGTTTACGCGACTGAATGATGCGCCGCTCCTTGCGCCACGACCGAGGAGCAGGAGTCCGACAAGCGAGATACCGATCAGCCCCAGTCCAACCCAAGATAAATCACCGTAATACACTATTCGTCCACCGGAAAGGCGTTGCCCTTCCTCTCACTAATTATCGTCGAAAAATTGAATTTCTCAAGCTCTGCGCTCACTTGAACAGCACGTTCGAATGTGTCGTAGATGCCTTCGATGAAAAATTTGTCGCCGATAACAACGATCTGCGGCTCGAAACACTCGGGGAAACGTCCGGTGTCGAGAAGCTCGAATGCCCTCTCGACGCTCTCGATGCCGATAACCTGCACGACGTTGATACGAGGAATATCTACATTGTTCTTGAATTTGATATCGAGTGCAAGACGAGCGGGATCGTCAACTTCGATCACCTTGAACATCGCCGGACGGGTTATGAAAAACTCAAGCTGCATCACGCGGCCATGCGAATCCGCAACCAGGCTGAAAGGCAAGGCGTTCTTGCGCTGGACGATTGCGTCGTCGTAGTAGTTTACACCGCTGAAGGTTATGGAATATCTGTACGGGCAGGTTCTGTATTCAACCTTGTATTTCGGAAGAACTTCGGTCTGCACAATTCGCCCCGATTCACGGTCCACAACGCCGAAATCGATAACGATCCGCCGGAAATCCGGATGCTTGCCGAACCTGAAACCGGTAACCATTATGCCGTTGTCAACCTTGCCGCCCGCAAAGTAGCCGCTGTCCTTGAATTCCGCCGGTGTCTTCCGTTCAGCTTCCGCGTCGTTTTCCGGCTTGACGCTCTCTTCGTCCGTGACATCGGGATTTTCCCTTGGAATGATGGAAGGGGGCGTTGATTCCGTTTCATCCTGCGTCATTACTCCACTCTCACTCTGATAATCCGGTGGAAGCGGGCCGATAATGTAATTAAGCTCGCCGTTTCGTACAGCCGAAATATGCGGCGCACCGTTCGAACTCAACACCGCGTATTTCATCACGACCCCGCCGACGATAATCAGTGCAAGAATCGTTAGAAGCAGCGGACTTCTCCTTCTTGGCCTGAATTTCATCTCTCACCCCGCCCAAAACGGGCAAAGTTGAATTTGGCAGCAAAACCGACAACACGTAAGGCGGCGATACCCTGAAAATATATCAGTAAATCACGATGTAGTCAAGAATTATCAACAATCACCGAGCGCCGATGTAGATAAATTGTGGATAAGTGAGCAACTTATCAACATTTGCCGGCGCAAATCCACGCCCTTCCACAGGAATCAACCGATTTGCGCATCCGAACACATTCAAGTTATGAAGCGCGTCCTGAGTTGCGAACGACGACTGTGCGGTTCGCGCGCGCGAAAGTGCGGTTTAGAATGCTGAATCGGGATCGACGCGTCACGACCAGGATTGCATTGGCACAGGACGAGCGTTTACTCCCCGGCAGGAACGATGTGTGCCTCGTGCATTGCTATATCCGCTTAGCGCTGTTTTACTCCGACTTGCGGAAGCCGAAAACGCCTACCTTGCGCTCCACGACCGCCTCTTCCGGCTCATCGTACTGGTCGCCTGGTACGCAGGTCGGGTACGGGAACTTGACGAAGATCGGCTGGATGAACTTCGCATGCTTGAGGAGGAAAGTTCCGCGCGGAATAGTCGTAAGGCGGTTTCGGACCTCCTCTGTGAGCCAGGCGTACTCAACCGTCATAAGCTCTGCCGGGCCTGTACGGCCATAGATGATCGTCGAGCTGTTGTCCACGACTTGGCGGTCGATCTGGCTCATGAACTGCTCTACGCCGAAGAGTGACACACCGAGCGAACGTCCGCGGGCCGCGATCTCGATGAGCGACTGCTTGATGGGCGCTCGGACGTTCGGGTCGCGCGGGACGAACTTGTTGAGCTCGTCGATGAAGAATATGGCTGTGTCGAAGTCCTTCTTCTCGTTCTTGTCCACAAGAATGTTGTATACCTTCTTCAGTATCTTATTGAATACCATCATCTGACCGCGGTCGTTCATAGACTGGATGTCTATGACGAATATGCTGCCGTTGTGGAGGTCGCCGAGCGGGATATCAACGGGATCGATTCCGCCAGTACAAATCAGGCCTTCGTAAAGGCCTGCAAGCGAGTCGAGGTTCTTAAGCGCCTTATAGAACACTTCCTTGATGTGGCCGCGCCAGTGTGTAATGCGCGCGTTGGCGATGGTTCGGCGTTCCTCGTTGAGCCAGTCCATCAGCTCATCGTACGTGCGGAGCGGCTGACGTTCGATCTGCTCAACAATATCTATCCAACACGCCTCAACCGGCTCGTCCCACACCTCTGGATCGAATAGCTCCGGAATGTCTTTCACGATCTGCCCAAGCTCCCAGATGAAATACTCGACCTTGCCGTCGCGGCGGAAGCTCTTCGTGTGGCCCTCGTAACGCCTGTCGTATGGAGCAAAAACGCGCACGTTCTCGAACGGCTTCAGTTCGACCTCAAGCTCGTCGTACATACGCAGGCACTTCTGGATGTACGGATCATCGCGGTTTTCCGGTTCGTAAACGGGATTCGGCTTGTCGAGGTAAAGCATGTCCTTACCCTTGACGTTGAAGAAGACGGCGCAAATGCGGCGCTGCTCGCTCTTGATCATCTTATCGAGGATGGACTTCAGCAGGAACTCGACGAGCGACGTTTTCGTGGCGAGACCTGAGATACCGGACATGTTCATGTGGGAGCCTTCCGGGCCGAGCAGGAACGTGTCGTCGAGGAAAATCGGGATGAAGCTCCCGTCGCCGTTCTCCATAATGCCGATCGGTACGCCTCGGCCTTCCGAAACGTAGTCGCTCATTCCAAGCCCCCAGCCTACGCCCACAGGTGTTGCAAAGAAGACCTGGCCTCGCGCGAGAGGCTTGACCCTGTCCTCGGTATTGCGAATTACGAGTACCTTCGCAATATGCATCTCGGCAATGTCGCTAGGCGGTTCCACGTTCGGGTCGCCGAAGTCGTGGCTGATGTAATCCGTAAGGTAATTATCGATGTCCATTATCGCTCTGAGCTCGACAACCGAGCCGAGCGTAACATGGCCGTTTTCGGTCACGCAGGCCACGATATTACCAAGCTCCACGCTTTCCTCCCCTTCACCGAGCCAGAAGTGAAATTCGGACGCTGTGTTGGGGTTGATTTTTGTGGACATTGCTTTGCCGATCGGCCCGAAATCGAAATTAACATAATCAGGGAACTTGCATCGATCCTTCCATTCAAATTTCTTTCCCATCTTTATTCCTCCTTGCCGGCGAAAACCGCCATCCAGTTTTTCAGGCGTTGCCGCCGAAAACAACATCTACGCCCGGTCAAAAAACGACCGGATTGTTTCATGCGTGGGCACGATTCCATCCAGGTAAGTGCGACAGAGCTTTATGGGAAAGATAAGCTTGTCCCAGCCCTTTGCGGGAAACGTTGCAGGCTGCCTCTCTTTGAGCAGAACAAATGTCATCCATTCAGCTTTCTCAACCGCTTCTCCGTCCGAGCCCGCGATGATGACCGGCTTGATAAGGCCGAATTCGGGGCCGTGGCGCGTATGCTCGCGCAGCTTGATGAACCAGGCGTATTTCGTTGTAGCGCCATCATCGTCATCACGGAAGAGCTTGAACACGCTCGTACGCTGAAAGCTCGAAAGCTCCAGGTGTTTGACGCCCGCTTCCTTTGCGCCTTTGAACGGAAGGTAAACGGTCTTGCTCAATCCGATCACACGCGGACTTAGCTTGCCGTTTTCATCTTCGAGAGTGCTCCCATTGTGAATGAGATAATCGCCGTCACCCTTCGTCGCTTCAAACCATTCGGAGAGAAGCTCGATCTTCATTTTTGTAAGCTCGCGGTGCGCAATCTGAATCGATTGAACTCGAATCTGCGTGTAGTCTGAAGTGGAGATTTCAGTATCTACAACCTCAATCTCTCTGTGTGCGGAATCAACAGACGAGCGGTCTTCCAGAAATGCAGACGGCAGAAGCACCAAGTGTTTCAATCTCGGCGCGCCCCATACTTTGAATTTGCGCTCCTGCCTTTCGAGGATGATGCTCGATATGATGCAGTAGTGGATCGGCACCTGAAAGCCGAGTGGAGTTATGAAATGTCCGATAAGCTGTGTGCGCTGGTTGGTATCGAGGAAATATGAAATTCTCCCTGGTATGCCCTGCGTTGGTTGCGCGTTGTAGAACCTTTCCTTGTCGTGATCCTCGACATTGCGAAGGGTGTATTCACGCTCGTTGTCGCGAAGGCGATAGATATCTTCCTCGAGTTGCGGGATTGGCGATGTATGACCGCCTACGTTCATAAGCACGTCCATAACATGTTGAAGCGTATTACGCTCGATGACAACCTGTTCAGGTTTCATAATGCCAAAACCTACCCGTTTCTCACGATGAATTCAATGTGCGAGTAATCACGCGTAATAATGTCGCGCTGTAGCTCGCCGAGTCTTGCAGAATATTCATCCTCTCCGACGCGAATTACGAACTCCATCTCATCTCGCGGATTGCCGCCATCGGCATCAACCATTGCAGCAACGCGGTTTATGATGGATTCGACCTCGCTTCGTTGGAAAGACAGAGGAATGGAGCCGTCGATTCCGCGTCCGTAAATGTTGCCGGGCAGTATGCCTTCCTTGCGCACCCGGCCTACTTCAGGACTTCCGCTGGATTCTCGCGGCTCCGCATTCAGAACGATTTTTTCCATTACGCCAACCTCCTGACCGAAAGCCGATTGTAGCATAAGTGAGCGACTATGCTATGTGGAATCGCGCAAGCCGGGAGGAAGAATAACCGGGGAACAGGGCGACGTAGCCTTCGGTGGTGCTATGCAGTCGTCACATGCAAGTCGGTATGATCGGATGCTGATATAATCGGACTCGGCAGGAATCGAGGAGCAATCGGAGGAGCAATGGAGCTTAAGAAAGTTGATTTCAGCGAGCTTATCTATCCAGACCTGAATTTCAAGGTCAGCGTCCCTACCGGCTGGATTCCGCTGAACAAGCAGACCGATACGCCGGGATCGCTTTTCAACAACCTATGGAGTTCATCCGATCCGGGATTTCTCTATGTAAATTTATCGCTTACCGTCTACCCGCTTGGTGACGGCAGTCAGGAAGCTTATTTTCTTGAACACAAGAAGCTGTATGAAAGAGAAGCGAGCATCGAGATTGTCGATTCAGGGAAACTCAAGGACTACAAACAGGGCTATAGCTTCATCCGCATTAGAACGATGCGCGACCCCGTTATGTGCATCGGCGTTGTCGCATTTCTCTCATTCGGCAAGTACTGCTACATCCTCCAGTTCGTCGCGCCTGAAGAAATATTCGAAAATGTACGCCCGATGATGGATTACTTCTTCGGCAACTTCGAAGAATACAGATCCGAGGGCTACCCTCCGCCGGTACGCCCCGAATCCGGCACAAAGGACGCTCTCGACGGCTGGATCATCGCTGCGAGCCCTATGCTCCTCGGCGAGGATTCGATCCCCGCGCTTGCATACGTAAACGAGGAGCACGGTTTCAGCTTTATCGTTCCCGTGGATTCAAGGTTCGTTACGCCGAAAGGCAACGCGCTCTGGTCGGCGATCGTTAACCTGCCTTTCAAGGGTAATGACCGCCAGGCTACGTTCTTCATCCAGGTTCTTCCCGGCCAGGAAAAAACCTCGGCAATCTTCATGGACGATATCGAAACCAGGCTTTTGGAAGAAAGAGGCGGTTCAAGGGAAAAACGGGTTTCGCTTATGGCGCAGTACGGCGGAATAGAGCACCTTTGCTCGGTGTATATCCATAATGATACGACAGTTAAAAGCTACGTCTGGGCACACGTCCGTCCCGACCGCTCATTCGTCCTCGAATTGCTTATTCCCGAAGGCGTGGTTGCGCAACCTGAGGAGTTCGCATTGCTTTTGTGCAACGGCTTCAAAGTTTATGAACGTGAGTATGAAGACGCAGAAGGCGATGCGTCAAAACCTGGTGAAACAGACGACGATTCAAATGCTGAAGATAAGAGAGCATCAGATGCGGGCGATGAATAGCTGGATCGTTCATCAGTAACTGCGCGTTTCCCCTTTATCATCAGACAGATTGCAGTGAATCATTCACGCTTCGCGGTGATAATGGAAAGGAGAATTTCCTCGCCGGTATCGACGTATTTTCCCCACGTGTAGATGTAGTAAATCCCCGGCTGCCACCCGTACTCGAACGTTATGTCGCCGCTTACGATTCCCGCTTCACGATCGTAATCGAGAACTGCTCTCTTGAGCGCGCCGGGAAGCACGACATTCGAGGCACCTTCCTCGATATACAGCGCGATGTAATCTTCCGGCAGGCTGTATCCAGTGTTCTCGTTTAGCCAGTCTGCGGTTCTTGCCTGCGGAGCATCGCGCCTTGAAATCAATATTTCACTGAACCTGATTCGTTCCGGATCGAATGCGAGCAGATATTCGGCGTCATCGCCATCCTTCAAAGTGGTTTCGGACAAACCCGCGGCATAGGCATGGCGATCTATGAACATCTCGACGCCGTACATCGTGGATGTCTTCTCGTCGTACTGAAAGCCGATACCGACATGCGTATGACCTTCCGACATCATGTTTTCGCGATGCCCCGGGCTTTTAAGCCAGCGCTCGTGCATATCCCTGATGGACTCGGAATCGAGTGAATCGTCACCCTTGCGTCGCCACGCGTTTTCGTACGCAGGCTCCCAGCCGCCCGCGGCGCTGTACCGCTCAACAGGATTTAATCCGCTCATATCCAGATGTGAAAGATAACCGTACTCGGCCATTTCGTCGGCATGAGCCTGCGCGGCCGATGTTGCGATGGGATCGAGCGAAACCTCCGCAAGCCCGGCGGATCGGCGCGTTTCGTTGATCTCGGCCACGAGTAGATTGCGTGCGAGCAAAAGGTTCAGCCCCGGCGGTGTGCCCGGCCGACTGTCGAAATCGTTCGGTTCGTTTGTCGTGTTCGCACGGCAGGCTGCAACAACAGCCAGCAATCCGAATACAAGAACAATGGCCTGTATTCTCCGCAGGAACACGGCAGTCATACGAAAAGTATCCATAGGTAAGGAATAATACCCTTAATCGCAGTGTTTCTATCGGGGTAAGGGACAATCAGCGTACGGGCTCGCCTTTCGCATCCAGAATGAGCGCTCGCTCGGCAAAAACCGGCAGTGAACCGAAATTCTGAACAAGGTGATTTACGATTTTCATAACCGGGAGCATCGCGGACACGCCTGCCGCGCCGTTTATAAACACTCGAACGATTTTGCCCTTACGCCGTACATCAAGATTCGATGCAAGCGGGCGCACGTCCACAGGTGTCGAGCCGGGCTTCTTCTGAACGATCCACTCATCCGATTCAAGCCACGCCTGCGACGCTTCTGCATCGCGCAGATTCTCGTGCGAAAGCTCGATTCTGAACAGCGCGGATTCGACCACCTTTGAAACCGAAGACTCGCCTTCTTCGAGAACGCGCGCGGAAACGACGTGAATCAGCGGATGCGCGCGCGCCAAGAGCATATCGCGCGCGCGAAAAAGGCTATCATCGCGCACGCGCGCCGGATACGGATTCCCCGGCCACCATTCCGGCAGTACTTCATCCTTCGTCCCGCCTGCGTCCTGCGCGTCATCACCATCCGTGTCTATCTGCCCCGGGTATGCGACAGTCATCGTGGATTCGCGCATCTCGACATCGCCCGCGCCCGGAAAATCGCCGGACAGTTCGGGCTCGGAAAGCGGATCGAGGCTTATCAAGCCCACATCCACGACATCGGCGCCCGCGGTCAAGCCAACCGGCTTTGCAGGGCCGTATTTCAGCTTCGGATGCGGGTTGAATCCCTCGGTGAACCGGATATCGAGCCTTGCGCGCCTCAGCCAGCGTTCGAGCTCCCTCGTAATGTCGAGATGGCTTGCGAACCGAAGCGCTCCGCCGACCGAGTAAACAAGTCTTACTGAATACACCGGCTGCATTATATCGAGATTAAGCCGATCTTCCGCTCGAAATGCCGAAGCGTGCGTTATTGCGGATTGTTTCATACCGGCGCACAGGCGAATTTGATTCGTCGAATAGCCAATACGATACAGAGCTCGGATACTTATCCGGATGATGAAATATTTCACAAGCGGCGGATGGAGAAAGGGAGCGTGATTTTAGGGGTGGGAGTAGAGCGGCAAACGTGGGGGCGTGAGATGGGGAAATGGAAGGTAGATGGGAAGCGCAGGATTCGCGGACGCAGGGCGCGGATTTTACACCCGCCCGTCGATGAAGAATATGCAACGGCGTGTAATCGTCGTGCGGGATTCGCGCGGTAGGGGCGTGCGGCGGCACGCCCGTCTTTTGCAAGACGCGCCCAAGACTGGGCGCTGTACAGGATGGTTATGGTTGCCGTAAACGGCGCTGTTTATGAGACCGGGGTTGACGCTCGTCTTCATATGTAGCACAGGCTTCCAGCAAGGAGCACGAGCGTCTCGCTTGTGAACATTAAACGACACAGACGGGACGTCCGTGCTACGTTGAGAGCGGCGCTCCACAATTGGCTTCAGGGACTACGGGCCCAAATACGCATACTTGAGATCGCCGCTTAAGGAGTAAGTAATGTGCGGGTTATCTGATGAATCAAGCGCAATAGATGTAGTATTGCCCACCCATCCCGCGCTGTCCACGGTTTCAATTATCCAACCAAGTACCACGAGCGTAAAAGGAAAACTGTCCTCGCCGTAATCATTGGTGACAGTCAGGCTCGCATCGTACGTTCCCGCTGAACCGAGCGTAACAGTCGGCGATGCTTCAGTACTCGTATTCGGTGTCGCCCCTCCTCCGAAATCCCAGGCGTAAGTGAACGGCTCGGTGCCTGTAACCGTTGCACCGAACGTAACTTCAGCTCCTTCAACGCCGCTTTGTGGCTGAGCATCGGTGATATCCGGCGGTTCGGGAAAGTGCGCTTCTAACAGCAAGGGGTTTGTCATGAGCGATATGAATTGCCTGCATTCATCCGCGCAAAATCCCGCAGGCCGCATATAGCGATCAGTTGTACTGGTTTATTTGATTACGTTGACCAGGTTGAAAATCGGCAGATAAAGCCCGACGACGATGATGCCTACAAGACCGCCGATGAAAACGATCATCGCAGGCTCGATCATGCTTGCAAGAGCACGAATTGTGGAATCGATCTCGCTGTCGTAATAGTCGGACAGCTTGTTAAGGATCTCTTCGAGGTTACCGGCTTCCTCGCCGACGCTTATCAAGTTCGTAACGATAGGCGGGAAAACCCTTGTGCGCTTCATCGGAGCGTTAAGGCTTTCACCCTCGCGGATGCGGTCGCGGGTGTACAAGATTGCATTTTTGATGACATCGTTCGTTGCAACGTTTTTCGAAACCTCAAGAGCCTCGAGGATGGGTACGCCGCTTTCGTTGAGTGTTGCAAACGTGCGGGTGAAGCGCGTGATAGCGACCTTTCGTGCGAGCGGGCCGAAGAGCGGCAGCCTGAGAATGATCGGGTCGAGAAGCTTGTGCCCCCATTTGCTGTTCCTGAATTTCAGGAAACCGATGATGACAACGGGAATTATAAGCAGGTAATACCAGTTCGTCAGAAGCCAGTCGCTGACCTCAAGCAGCTTTCTTGTAAGGAGCGGAAGCTGAGCCTGCCCGCCCGAGAAGTCATTGTAGAACGCCGCGAATTGCGGAACGATGTAAAGGAGCATAAACAGCGTGATTGCCACCGCGAAGATGGACACGACGATCGGGTAGACCATTGCGCTTTTCACTTTGTTTTTCAGCTCGAGCTCTTTTTCATAGAACGCGGCTACTCGCTCAAGAATATTGTCGAGTGCACCACCGATTTCACCGGAGTGGATCATCGAGACGAAGAACGTGGAAAACGCTCTCGGATGCTTCTTCATCGCGCTTGTCAGGGTCTCGCCGGATTGGATATCCGTCTTGACTCTGTGGAGGATATCCCGAAAACTCTCGTTCTGAGTCTGTTCTTCGATCGTATCGAGCGTTTCGGAAATTGTTAGGCCTGCGTTGAGAAGCAGCGAAAACTGGCGGGAGAAGATCGTCAGCTCTTTCAGACCAACCTTAAAGAGCTTTTCAAACAGGGAAAAGGGATTGAAAGGACGCTTTCTCTCATGGATTCTCGTTACGAAAAAGCCCTCGTTCCGCAGGGCGTCGATAATCGCCTTTGGATTATCCGCCTCAACGGTGGAAGTTATCACCTTCCCCTGTGCATCCTTCGCTGAGTAAACAAAGGTCTTCATAATAAACCATCTCCTTGATCAGTCTGGCTTTGGAATCGGGCTCCCGATCCACAAAGCCTTCCACGCAAGAACCTAAAGTTGCACCGAATATTAGACCGGAGCCATATCAGTTTGTTCCGCCTCGCTACAACCAAAACAGGGCGTAGCATTGACGGTCCGGCTTGCTTGGAGGTTTGCAATCTAAACACCTACACTTGCGCCGTCGAAGAACGATTCACCATCCTCGGAAGTGCCCTTGCCTGAGGCTCTACGCCTTGGACGTTCTGCTCCCTGTGCAGCGGCAGCACTGATAAGCCTCTGCAGATTCCCGACGTTTCCTGCATGCGCAAGCGCAGTTTCAAGGGTGATGAGCCTGTCGAGATAGCGGTCACGCAGATTCTGATCCATCGTCTGCATTCCGAGCTTCGCGTGCGTCATCATCGTTGAGTGAATCTGGAACTCCTTCTTCTCACGAATCAGGTTGCGGATAGCGGGAACGTTGAGCATAACCTCGAATGACGCCACGCGTCCTCCGCCCTCGGCGAGCGGGAGAAGTTGCTGGGAAAGAATGCACTGAAGCGAGTTTGCCAGCTGTGCTCGGATTTGATCCTGCCCTCCAGTCGGAAACACGTCAACGATACGGTCAATCGTGAGCGGCGCGTTGTTCGTGTGAAGCGTAGCGAAGACGAGGTGGCCAGTCTCGGCAGCTGTAATCGCGGTGCTTATCGTTTCGAGGTCGCGCATCTCGCCTACGAGAATCACGTCCGGGTCCTGGCGCAGTACCCGTTTCAGCGCACCTGCGAATGAAAGAGTATCACTACCGATTTCGCGCTGATTCACGTTGCATTTCTTATGCTGGTGCACGTACTCGATGGGGTCTTCCATCGTAACGATGTGGAGGTCCTTCGTTTCATTGATGACGTTGATCATCGAGGCAAGCGATGTGCTTTTGCCGCTCCCCGTCGGTCCAGTTACGAGAACCAGTCCGCGGGGCATCATGATGACTTCCTTCATCACTTCAGGAAGAAGCAGCTCTTCCATCGTCGGAATCTTCTCCGAAATGGCACGCATAACCAGCCCGACCGATTCACGCTGCCAGAACATGTTACAGCGGAACCGTCCGATTCCTTTCTGACTGTATCCAAAGTCGAGCTCGCGCTCCACCTCGAATTTCTTGCGCTGATCTTCGCGAATCATGCTGAACGCTATGCTCCGCGTGTCTTCAGGCGTCATCGGCTTGTAGTCCAGCCTGACAAGGTGACCATGAATCCTAAGGGACGCCGGTACTCCCGCTGTGATATGAAGGTCGCTCGCGGAGTGCTCGACCAGCTGCACCAGAAGATCCAGAATTGTAATATCAGTCATATACTCCCCTCGCTTGAGCGTATATTGTGCCTTCGGAATGCACCGAAAATCACCGCTCGCTTGAACATACATCAAGCATGCTCATACCCCAATGCAACAAATGCTGGGGCAAAGATTAAATGTTCGTTTCGACTTCGGCAAGTTTGGGTGCGGCTTCGCGTAGCTTGCCTGCACGATCCGTGGTTGGCTCGAAACCTTCCTCTCCTGCCTGCTCGTAGTCGGGCCTGGCAACGCGGAGGAGTTCCTCCATACTTGTTTCGCCCTTCAAAACCTTCTTGATTCCGCTCTCGAACAACGTCTGCATTCCTTCCTGACGGGCGAGATTCTTTATGGCATGGATACCGGTTTCGCGGACAATTAGCTCGCGCAACTTGTTGGACATACGGAATATCTCGAAGATACCGGCTCTACCCCTGTAGCCGACATGGTTGCAGAATTTGCATCCGCGTGCCTTATAAATGATCGGAGCCTTGTCGAGTGTACTGAGATCGTAGGCAGAAGAGATGATTTCAAGTTCCTCTTCACTTGGTTCGTAGCTCTTCTTGCACTGAGGGCAGAGCTTCCTTGTAAGACGCTGGGCCATTATGCCGCTTACCGTGGCGTTGATCAGATACGGTGGAACTTCCATATTCACAAGTCGCGGAATTGCACCCGGCGCGTCGTTAGTATGGAGAGTGGAAAACACCAAGTGCCCGGTGAGGGCAGCTTGTACGGCAAGGTCTGCCGTTTCGGGGTCGCGAATCTCGCCGACCATAATGATGTCGGGGTCCTGACGCATTATTGTTCTCAAACCGGATGCAAAGGTAAGCCCGACCTTTCTGTTCACGTGCACCTGGTTGATCTTCGGAAGCAGGTACTCGACGGGATCCTCCATCGTAACTACGTTATTAGTCTCGTTGGCGATCTTGTCGAGTGCAGCAACGAGTGTCGTGGATTTGCCGCTACCGGTGGGCCCGGTAACGAGGATAATCCCGTGCGGCTGCTCTACCATTTCCTCGAAAACGGGCAGTTCATCCTCGTCGAACCCGAGGTCCTGGAGCGTCAGGAGAGCGGAACTCTTGTTGAGAAGACGCATCACGATCTTCTCACCGAACACCGTCGGCAACGTCGAAAAACGGATATCAATCTCGTTTTCCCTTATTTTTACGCTGATACGGCCGTCCTGAGGCATCCTGCGCTCGCTCGTATCGAGTCGGGCAAGAATCTTGAGGCGCGCGGTAACGGCAGGAATAGCGTTCCTGGGTACAGTGAGTATCCTCTGGAGCATGCCGTCAACACGGTAGCGAACCTCCATTTTGTCTTCCTTGGGTTCGAGGTGGATGTCTGATGCCTTGTAGTCTACTGCGCCGTTCAGGATTGTTTCGACAAGCTTGACGATGGGCGCCTGCTCAACTTCCGAAAGAGTCTGTTTGTCAAGTATAGTATCGTCAATAATGAAGCCCTTGTTGATCTGATCCTGCTTGAATAATTCGAGGGATTTCTCCGCTTCGTGCGAGACTCCGAAAAGCTTGTCGAAAGCGAACTTGAGCGCGTGTGGGCTCGCAATGCGCGGTGAAACTTCAAAGCCCGTAGACAGACGGATATCGTCGATCGCGAGAAGGTTGAGCGGATCGACCATAGCAACCAGAAGATTAGAGCCTTCTATCTTGATTGGAAATGCCTGGTGGCGCTGAATCATATCAGGTGAAATTAGCTTTGCAGCATCAAGGTCAATTTGCGCTTCATAAAGGTCTATCTTTTCAATGCCGAGCTGCTTTGCAAGAGCATCCATCACCTCTTCTTCGACGGCAAGCTGCATCTCGATGATAACCTCACCGAGTCTCTTGCCCGAATCCTTCTGCTCCTCAAGAGCATCCTGTAGCTTGTCAAGGGAAAGCACTCCCTCGTCGACAAGCATATCGCCTAATTTTTTTTGCATCGGTTACACTCTCCTAACCTCCACCCTTAAGCCTGAAAAGGATAACATGTTAGCTCGGCAGTGTCAATTTAACAATGTGAAACCCGATGTAAGATTGCTTTGAATTGAAATCGGCAGGTGCGGTGTTTATCTCGATTTCACGTTATAATATGGCGGATACTAATTTTGGGAGGTTGATATGATGCGTGGAATCATTTCTTTCATTATCGTACTTGCTACGCTGACATACGTTTTATTCGCCTGTTCGGGCAGACAAGGGCCGCCAGGCGAACCAGGAGGGCTAACGACGGGGGTCTCTGGAGTCAGTTCTTCCACAGTTGATTCTCTAAAAACCGACATTCAGGAATATGTTCCACCCGCGGACATTGATAACGACCTTTTCGATAAGCTTGCCGAAAAGCTCCTAAGCGATTTTACAGCATTCAGCGAAGGCCGTCTGCCTTCTCAAGGGGGCGGTGAAACGGTTGAGCTCGATGTCGTAATCACGGATAATGAAGATGAAACGTCTACTTACGCGTGGCGGTTCCATCATTCCGGAGATTACGATCTTTCGGGAGACGTGGGAGTGCCTGACATTACGCCCATCGCGCAGAATTATCTCAGTTCAACAACAGACGGCGTAAATGACAGGTTTGAATCGTTCATTGACGGAGACAGTTCCGGGGAAATCGGTATCGCAGATATTACACCGATTGCGGAAAACTACCTGAGCATCTACCAGGTGTGCGCGGGGTTCTTCTCCGTGGAACCACAGCCGGATGCAAGTCTGGAAGAATGGCAGAGCGGGGCATCGTCTTTTGTGCAGGCGATGCTTCCACCACCTGATGAAGGCTTCGTACCTCTCACCATCAATCTAGATGCGGAAGACGATTATTACGGTCAAGTGAGTTTGACATTTTCCGACAGCCTGCTCCCCGAATCTCCCGGCGAGTACTTCTTCGTTGTTCGCAGCCTCGCCGATCCACCTGCGTTCATCGCAACTGCTGCATTCAGCGTAGAAAGCACGGGGCCGCCTGTGATAGAAAGCGTGACACCGACTGCGGGAGCTATCGAGCAGGAAACTACGTTTGAAGTGCATCTGGCATCCGGCGAAGCACCCTTTACGTATGCTTGGGATTTTAACGGAGCGGCGACGCCCGAGACATCAGAGGAAGCATCCCCGACCGTTCTTCTCGGCGAAGAAGGTGCATACGTCGTAAGCGTGACAGTGACGAACGAGCTTGGTTCGGATTATTTCGAGAATATTTTCGAGATACTGGCCGCACCTGAGATTCTCGGTGTTGAGCCTGCGATTGTCTATACAGGACAGGAAACAACGTTCGTTGCCGATGTGGAGGGGGTGAAACCTACGGAATACTCCTGGGATTTCGGCGGCGGTGCAACCCCCGGTACGTCGGATGAAGAAAGCCCGACGGTTACAGTAGGCGCGATAGGTACTTACAGTGCGAGCTTGTCGGTATCAAACGAATATGGAAGTGATTCGTTCGAATGGTCGCTTGATATTATAAGCCCTGCTCCTGTGATTAACTCGGTTGAACCTACTAACGGGTTCGCTGGCGAGTGGATTACTATGACCGCGGATCTTCTCGGCGCGCCGCCGTTCCAGTATGCTTGGATGTTCGATAATGCGGCTGAGCCTTCTATTTCCAGTCTGGCTTCACCGACAATATTCCTGACAACACCGGGTGTATACGACATGCGATTGACCGTTTCAAACGAGTTCGGAGATTCCGAGTACAACTGGAGTTTCTGGGTCTACGAAGGTGTACCGCAAATACTGGAGGTTTCTCCTCTCGTTGCACCGAATGGTAGGGAAATAACCTTCTCGGCAACCGTAATAGGCCGCGAAACGCTCCATTACATGTGGGACTTCGGCGACGGCGCGACGCCCAAGCTGGCCTTCGAAGAAAATCCTACAGTTACAACCAATCCTTCTTCCGGAAAGTACAGCGGAAGCCTTACCGTGGTAAACGACTTGGGCGAGGACGTCTTTCCCTTCACGCTTAATGTGATAGCTTCTCCGTTCCCGCCCGTGATTGAAAGCGTAACGCCTACCGAGGGCGATTCCGGCGAGGAGATTACGATGTCTGCAGTTGTGACCGGTACTTTACCCATCTTCTACTCGTGGGATTTCGGAGATGGAGCGGACCCGAACACATCAACCTCTCTTTCGCCTACTGTAACGCTTCTCGGACCGGGTACTTACGATGCTAGTCTGAACGTATCGAATGATGCCGGTTCCGATACTTATCCATTTACACTTACGGTTCATCCGATTGCCGGGCAGTGGACAACGGAGATTGTCGAATTCGGTGGAGACTTGCCGACTGGCTGGTATGCAAGCCTCGTGTTCCTTCCCACCGGCGAGCCGATGATCGCATATCAGGAAAAGATGTCCTCCAGCACTGCAGCACTAATGACCACAGTTAAAAGAGATTCTGTATGGGAAACTGAAATAGTCGACGACGGCAGTGGCGGAATCACAGCAAATGTATTGGACATGGCCCTGGACGGCGACGGCAATCCGGTAATCGCATACCAGTACGTAGGAGGAGAGGAGCCGGGATTCTTTTTCGATCTGATGGTAGCCTGGTGGAACGGTGTCTCCTGGGATATCTCCTCAGTCGACAGCGATCCTAGTGGTACCCATCAAACCGGACTCTACATCGATATCGACTTCGCTCCGAGCGGAAAGGGGCTTATCGCTCACCTCTACGGCCATGGAGGGCAAGATTACCATACCGAGCTAAGGTCGGTCATATGGGACGGTTCATCCTGGAATGCAGAAACCGTCATTGGTGATCCGCATGAACCTTTGGACATAGCCGGAATACTAGACGCAAACGAAACCCCCGTCTGTGCTGGCAGGGTCTTCGATTTCGATACGGGGGACAAAATGGGGCTCAGGGTATTCTGGTACGACGGCTCAGACTGGGTCGATCATCAGATCACAACCGATATTGATGATGGGTACCACATTTCGATGGCGCTCGACGGCGAAGGAAATCCATCGCTCTGCTGGTACGACTATAACCTGGGCGACCTCAAGTACATCCGCTGGACAGGAACTGAATGGGGTGCAGTGGAAACCGTCCGCGGCATGGGCGACGCCGGTACGTACAGTTGCCTTGCATACAGCCCCGACGGAGTTCCTTACATCAGCTATTACTACATCAGTCATAGACGGCTTCAGTTAGCATACAAGCCAGGTTCGATTTGGATCAACAAGGTTATAGACGACGGCGGAGCGGAGGGACATCCTGTAGGCAAGTTTTCGTCGATTGCTTTCGATCTTGACGGCCTTCCGCATATCGCATACCAGCAGTTCGGCGCAGGGCAGTTCGCCTTGAAGTACGCAACGCTGCACTAGTTGGCACAACGGTTCTTGGAGATTGAGCATCGTGGATGATGCTTGTGATGGGCAAATCTAGTCGTGTGCCCGGTCGCACATCCACGTTTCAAGCTGGCGGGATAAAGTGTCGTGTTGCTTGATCAGCCGTATCACGCGTACGAGCACTTGCTGTGCTGACGCTGGGTAGACCGTATTAGAATCATTTTCTGATGTGCGAGCCACGTTGAACCTGTTTTGAGGAAATCAGCGATTTACATATTTTAACGTCTTCTATGCCTAAAATTCGGTGATGAACCTCATTATCACGATATAATCTTATGTACTTATAATTTTTTGTTTTCTTTGGTGGTAATCATGAATCTTGAAAGAGCTTTGGTATTTTTTGTTGTTGTCGCGGTTTTTCTCGCAACCGTGTCCGCTTGCTCGGGCAAGAACGGAACGAGCCGCTTTTCTGGCGATACGCCAGCCGCCGATTCGGCTGTAACATCCGTGAGTGTCGAAGGCGCAAAAAGTGCGGTAGAGAACTATTCACCGCCAGAGGGTGTCGATCCCGAACTTTTCGCGATGCTCTCCGAGAAGTTCATGAAGGACTACGAGGCCATTTCCGAGGGGCGAATGGTTGCCCAGGATGAAACCGCCGAGCCCGATCTAGTTCTTACAACGACCGACAACGGCAACGAGTCGTGGACATACGAATGGGAGTATTACAACATCGGCGACTACGACCTCAACGGAGAAGTGGGCGTTCCCGACATTACGCCGATCGCCGTCAATTATCTTCTACCTGTAGAAGGCATACTTGTACGTATACGCAGCTTCATTGACGGCGATGGCGATGGGGAAATCGGCGTTCCCGATATCACGCCCATTGCGACGAACTATCTGAACATATACGAGATATCCGCCGCGTTCTTCGTTGATGCCCCTAGCCTCGAGTGGAGCCTGAGCGAGTGGGATGAAAACGCACTCTATTCGATAAGGACAGGGACGAACTGGCAGGAACACGGGATGCAGAAGCTTACGCTCAATAACAATAAAGACTTCTATGGAGTCTACGGAAGGGCCAGCGTTATTTTTGCAAACGCGGTCCTTCCCCAGGAGCCTGGTGCGTACTATTTTGGCGTCAGGAGCGCTGCCGATCCTCCAAGGTTTGTTTCGACAGGCCGGATCTCCATCGGCCAGTCCGGCGTGCCGGTTGTGGGCAGCGTTTCCCCGCTTGAGGGATGGGAAGGCGACGAAGCCACGTTCTCCGTTGAAATGATCGAAGGCATTGAGCCGTTCGAGTACAGCTGGGGCTTCGGAGGAGCTGCCACTCCCAATACGTCAACCGAGGAGAGTCCGACTGTCACGCTTGGTGAACCTGGGACGTACGACGCTGTTCTCACGGTAACCAATGATTTCGGCGAGGACGTCTTCGACTTCGAGTTCGAAGTTATTTCCCTTGCGCCCAGCATAAAGGATGTCCAGCCGCAGTCCGGTACGACCAATTCCGAGGTGACGTTCACTCCTACAATAACTGGAATTTTGCCGATGACTTACGACTGGGACTTCGGCGGCGGAGCCGATCCCGACACATCTACCGACGAAACTCCCACAGTTACACTCGTCGCGGACAGTGATGACTACAGCGCGAGTCTTACCGCAACGAACGAGTACGGTACTGACGAGTTCGACTTCACGCTCACCGTGGGCGGAGAAGCACCGGTAATCACGGAAGTATCGCCGCTTGAAGGCGATATGGATGAAGAGGTGACGTTCTCTGCCACCGTGATCGGCGAGGAGCCGCTTTCCTACACCTGGACTTTCGGCGATGCAGCCACTCCTGCAACCTCAACGCAGGCCAGTCCGACGGTTACGCTGGCCAGGTTCGACGGTAAATACGACTGCAACTTGAGCGTTTCGAATTCTTGGGGAGAAGGAACGTTCGATTTCGAGATTACTGTGAACTACGTGGACCTTCCGCCGCTCGTTCACAGCGTGTCGCCGACTGGCGGGCCGACCGGCACACCAATTACGATCCAGGCCGTCGTATCCGGCATGGAGCCCATTACATACGCCTGGGATTTCGGAGGCGGCGCCGATCCTGATACATCCGATCTCCCAAGCCCGACGATCACGCTCGGCGATCCCGGGGAATACAGTGCAAGCCTGTATGTTGAAAACGGTCTCGGTAATGACACTTATGACTTCGCATTGAACTCCTATCCCGAGGGAGGCGATTGGGCGTCCGAAATAGTCGATTTCGGCGGCTCGAATGCAACAGGACTCGGAATCAGCCTCGTGTTCCTTCCCACCGGTGAGCCGATGATCGCATACAAAGCCAAGGTCTCCTCCTCCAACAGGGTGCTAAAGGTCGCCAAGAAAGTTGGTGAAACCTGGCAGATAGAAGTTGTCCACGACGGCGATGGCGGATATACGGGTGCGGAGCCCTGTATTACCCTTGATCCATCGGGCAATCCGGTCATCGCATTCCAGTACGAGAACGACGGCGATTACAACACTTACAACGATCTTTTAGCCGCCTGGTGGAACGGTTCTTCCTGGGATATTTCGCTTATTGAAGGTGACGGCACAGGGCTTAACCGCTGTGGATTCGGCACAGATATCGGGTTCCTTCCTTCCGGCGAGGGCTTTGTCGCACATTTCCGCCATATGGACATGTCAACCCCATCGCAGGTCAGGCAGCTTCTCTGGAACGGATCGAGCTGGTCGGGACAGACCGTCGTGTCATTGACAGACATCCAAGAGGACGGCATTTACGACACTGGCTCAGTGTTGATCGCAGACGGCAATCCGGTAATCACTGCCGCATACTTTATCGGTTCATCGGTCTCCTTCAATTCGTTCTGGTACAACGGATCAGGCTGGAACCAAAGCACTATCGCTTCGATCAAGCAGGCCTCAAGTATTTCAGCGGCGCTCGACGGCAACGGCAATCCCTGCGTTGCATATTACCATTACGATCCCGACATTTCCGACGGCGATCTCAAGTACGTCGCCTGGAACGGATCGTGGGGAGCGTCCGAGCCAGTCTATACCGTAGGTAAAGCAGGCTCGTACTGTTCACTCGCATTCAGCCCAACCGGAAATCCATGGATCAGTTTCCTGGACAAGGACAACAGCGAGCTCAGAGTCAGCAATAAAGTGGGCGCTTCCTGGGAGAATGAAGTGGTCGACAGCGGCGGTGGCAGCGACTTCAAGGTCGGGAAGTACACTTCGCTCGCGTTCGACAGCGACGGCGTACCGCACATCGCCTACCAACAGTACTCGAGCGGCGACTATGCTCTTAAGTACGCAACGCTTTACTAGCAACTCAGGGCGTTAGCGCCTGAATGGAATAATTGCCGGCGCGCAGCTTGTTTGTGTGCTGGTACTGAAGTTGTTTGGATTCTGACGAATAAGGCGGAGCATGTAGCTCCGCCTTTCATTTCATAGAGCGTTCAAAGCAGTACTTCCCGTCTGAATAGCGCAAATACGCGCATTGTAATGTGATATTATTCCGGCGCTATGGATGAAGCTGGAACCGATGAACTGATCGAGCATTTGCTGCTGCTTTCGAGGCTTAAGTTGAGCGACGACGAGCGTGCCGAGTTTACGCGCAAGTTCGAGAGGCTTCTTGAGTTTGTTGAAGCGGTGAACGAAAGTGAAGCGGTTTCGGACGTCGGCAGAGCGTCTGGAGCGGGAAGCTTGAGCTACATGGATTCGATGCCTCTGGGCGAAGATGAACCGAGGCGGTTTGAATGGCCGGACGGCTTTCATCATGAATACATCGTTCCGATCATCGTCGGCGGGGAAACCGCTCAAGAAAGTGAAGATGGCGAAAGCGGCGGTGGCGAAATATGAGCGGCACGACCGGCGCAGACAGCGGTAACACGCAGGGAAATGATGCGAGACATCCGCTGTCACTCACGGCTCACGAGCTTATGGACAAGTTCGGTTCCGGGGAACTCGCGCCTGACGATCGCGCGCGCGATCAGCTCGATTTCGCGCGCGAAATGGACAAAATCCTGCGCGCGTTTTACGAAATCGCGCCCTCTCCGACAAACCAAAAGGAAGCTGACGAACCAGGTTCCGGCATGGGTGATAAGAGCCCTTCATCTCATTCACGTGCTGGATTTGACGGTCAGATCGACGAAAGAATGACGGTCGGGCGTGAGATACTCAAGAATATTCCAGTTAGTTTCAAGGATATCTTCACTGTTAAAGGGTTTCACGCCACCGCTGGAAGCAAAATCCTCTCCGGATACCGTCCGCCTTACGATGCAACAGTCGCCGCGCGCACGAGAGCTGCAGGCAACTTCATCGTAGGCAAGACGAGCCTCGATGAATTCGCGATGGGCAGCAGCAACGAAACGAGCGCATACGGCCCGTGCTTCAACCCATGGGACATCGGGCGGGTGCCGGGAGGAAGCTCGGGCGGCGGCGCGGTAAGCGTTGCGGCATGCCAGTCGGTTGTGGGATGGGGGACAGACACGGGCGGAAGCGTCCGCCTGCCCGCTTCGTTTTGCGGGATTGCAGGCTACAAGCCGAGTTACGGGCTTTTATCGCGCTTCGGCCTTATCGCATACGTATCGAGCATGGATTCCCCGTCGATTTTCGCTCGCGATACGCTCGACATCGCACTTGCGATGAACACGGTGTGTTACGGCGACAGCTACGATGCAACGGTCAATGTTCCTGAACCGGTCCCTGATTTTGTCCGTGAAAGCGATCCGAATCAGATCGGGAAACCGCGGCTTGCCGTAATCAAGGAACTAACTAGCGAAAAAATCCTTGATCCGCGTGTTGCCGGGCGATTCTACTCGGTGGTGGACAGCCTTCGCAAGGCTGGTGCGATCATCGAGGAAACGAGTTTTCCCTTGTGGGAACTGGCGCTTCCGGCGTATTACATCATTACAACTGCGGAATGCAGCAGCAACCTGGCGCGTTTCGATGGTGTACGGTATGGTCCCGGAGGCCATACCGAATCGGCGTTGCTTGATATGTACTTTGCAAGACGGGGAGGGCCGGATGGTTTCGGGCCTGAGACGAAGCGAAGAATACTTCTCGGTACGTACGTCCTTTCGTCGGGATACTTCGATGCGTATTACAACAAGGCGCGGGCGCTCAGAAAGATGGTGGAGTCCGGAATTGCCGAACTTATGAAGAAGTACGACGGGCTGATCTTTCCTACCGCACCCGATCCCGCATTCAAATTGGGCGAACGGATGGACGATCCGGTGAAGATGTATATGTCGGATATAGCCACAGTTGCCGCGAACCTTGCGGGCGTATGCGCGATCAGCCTGCCGTGCGGCACGGTCGAATCAGCCGACAGCTCACTCACCGATGATGCAAAGTCCGCCGGGATAACACGCGAGATGGTTGACGAATGCTGTGATGACGACGGCGAGATAAGGCTTCCGGTGGGATTGCAGATTATGGGAGCAAGGTATGGCGATGCGAAGCTTTTGGCGCTTGCAAGGTGGTTTGAACGTGTTACCGGCCTGGGGTACGAAATTCCTCCGCTGATCAAAAGGAAGCTCTCAGCCTGGCATTGAATTGAACGGTAATGCCGCGCGGGAGACCGCACGAATACGACGAGGCGCCGGAGGAGCCGGATGTTAACTATGGCGAGTTCGGCTCGCTTGCCGAGAAAATGAAGGGAAGCATACCCGTACCGGACGATGCAAGGCTTAAGGAGCTTCTCGATGACGGGAAACACACGGAAGCACGGGAGCACGCGCTGGAAATGATGGAGGTTGCGCGTTCGCTGGATGATACGAAGCGTGCCGAGACCTATCGAAGATGGCTCGGTGAGTAGTAAGCAAGCCTTTCACATTGCGGCAGAGATTCCCTGTGCACCGCTAATCAGTGTCGAAGTCTATTCCGTGAAAAGAGCGCATCAGGGCTATCATTGCCCCGCGATGCGATGCTTCATGAGAGATCATCGCTCCGAGCACGCGCACCGGATTAGGCGGGCCGTTAACGAGGTTCTCCTTTGGATACTTCCCTTCATAAGCGAGCTTCTTCAATTCCTCGAAGTGCTTGATGCTGCCTTTGGTCGGCGCATGAGCATCTTCGATCGGCCAAGCAAGCACTTCTTCCCACATTTTGCGCGCGCGAACGAGGTGATCCTGAATGTCCTCGGCGCAGAATTCGCGCGCCGGTTTCCAGATTCCGCTGTCGTCTTCAGGAAATTTCAAAAAGAATCTGTCATCCATCTCTTCGCCCATAAGCTGGCCGTAAAACATATGCGCGGCATCTGCGATGTGTGCGGCGATTTCGCCTAGGCTGAACTGCCATTTGCCGTCGGGACTGGGAGGGCGCCACGCTGCGAGCTCGTCCGTAAGTTTTGAGACGACCTGGTCGGTCAAGTCCGCATTCCAGCGGTACGCGGGGAATGCATTGGCAATTGTCAGTGTTACTTGAGCAGACGAATCCATTGTTTCCTCCAAGCACTCTCACTACGCCGTTCAGACGTGGTTGACATCAACATAATAGCAGGTCTTAGGGGATCGCGCCCGCGATCCACACGCGCGATCAGGCGCGCGATCGCACGTTTCGCGTACGCGATTGCAGCCGATTTCATGTGCCCGGCGCCTTGTTCGCCTAGCCGAATCTTGCGCCGGTGAGTGCCGTTGGACAGGGGCATTCGCCATCGGGCGGCGTTTCGGGTAGCCGTGAGATAAGTTCGGCCAATACCCTCTTGAGTTTTTCGATGTTTTCGCCGAATACTTTCACGACTTCCTCGTGGCTCACCGGCTTAACATCGGGATGCTCGGTAAGTCCCGCGTCGTAATCCGTAATCGTCGAGATATTCACATAGCAAATTTCGAGTTCGCGCGCGAGAATCGCCTCGGGATACTGGGTCATGTTTATCACTTCCCACCCTTGTCCGGTGAACCATTTGCTCTCCGAGCGTGTCGAAAACCGCGGCCCCTGAATAACGACGACTGTTCCTTTAGCTTTGTAAGGAACAGATGCTGCCTTGCAGGACTCCGCAGCAAGACCGCGCATCCGCGGGCAGTACGGATCGGCGAATGAAACGTGCGTTGTGATCGGCCCATCGTAGAACGTGTCCGCGCGCCCGTTCGTCCTGTCCACAAGCTGGTCGCAGATTACGAACTCGCCTACCTTGACATCGGGTTGCAGGCTTCCAGCAGCGCACGGCCCGATGATCTGCTTTACCCCAAGCTCCTTCATCGCCCAGAGGTTAGCGCGGTAGTTTATGGCATGCGGCGGCAGGTTGTGCGCAGAGCCGTGACGCGGGATGAATGCAACCGTTTTCCCTTCCATTTCGCCTATCGTCACTGCATCGCTCGGCGCGCCGTAAGGAGTGTTGACGATCACGCGCCGCGCTGCATCGAGAAGCGAATAGAATCCGCTTCCGCCGAATATCCCAATCGTCGGTTTCTTGTCAGTCATATAACCACCTGCCTGAGAATCAATTGCTGAATGAACACCGTTTGCTCGCGGGACGCTTCCATCTCCAGGATCGCCCGGCATCTCCATCCTAGCATCAAACCTACCTGCGTGCAGCACCGGATAAATTTGGGAGATGAAATATCGGTGCGAGCGTTTTGCGGGCAAATTCCAGCGAGCGTAGTTTTGCTCCACCGCAAAAAACGACATTCGCGCAAGCAAGTTCGTGGTATTATTTTGCTGCCGCGTTTGGCGGAATCATCGGGACAAGGAACGGATTGCCCGTGATATGCAGGAGACTGGTTTGCAGAGGGATGCACAAAGAAGGATTGACCGGAATGGGAAGGACGAAAGCGTGAAGAAATCCGCTTCAGGTGTAAGCTTCTTTCGTGTTTTCGGACGGATTTTCGCAATTCTCTTCCTGCTCTTCTCGCTTGGATTCTTCGCCTGGGGGCTTTTCATGAGCGGGAAAACTGTTTTTCTGCAGTCCGTATGCGCCGAAGATGTGACCAGAGGATTCGATTTTGGACCGATCTGGCTCGATAGTGGACGAAATTACCGCGCACGGCTCGGAATGATTATCCCCGACAGTGAAATGTTCTGGGAAACCACGTTTACTGTGCTCGATGCTGGTATGGCACCTGTTGAGAGCGAGACGGTCTTCCTCGACGTTACGCAGCCGGAGTTTGCGCCGGGAAGACATACCGTGAGGGACAACTATTTCATCCTGAATGGATCGAGTGGCTGGCATTTCTTCCGGTTCAAGCAGGTTTCAGGCACATACCCCGCGCCGGGCACGAGGGGAGCACCGGTTGCCAGTTTCGAACTCAGGCGGGGGATTGTGGAACCAAAGCTATGTTTCCTGGTTCTAATCTCCGGACTGGCAATTGCCGCAATACTGATTTTTCTTACGCGTTAACGGTTGCGGATGCACTGCCTTTAAGCTACAGCATCTGCAAGGCAAAGCTGGGCTGGATGTACTGAGAAGGCAAATGATTTATGACGGATAAGAGCGGGAAAACTGGAGAGGGTGAGAATCACGACCGCAGGATATGCCCGAAGTGCGGACACACGATGGTGTACGGCGAACTCTCGCATTCGGCGAACTTCGGCGTGACCAAGGACCCGCACTTCGTAACGAGCTACGGCTTCATGCAGGTCAGGTACGACCGCGCGACTCCGGTGGATTGCTTTATGTGCATGAGCTGCGGGTTCATCGAGCAATACGGCAGAACTCCGCTCTCCGTTCTCGACCCGATCGAGCGCCAGAAACTGATCAAGGATGAGTTCCCCGATCTGAAGGAATACCTCGAAAAGACCCGCGACAAGATAGATCGCGGCGACCGGATGTCAAGGCTAGACTCTTACGACGACAAAGACGATGAAGATGAGGGCGATGACGAAGGCCCGAAACACATCGGGATATAGGAAAGGCGCATTCATCCATCTCGCTGCCGGTTATCGGACTGCCCCATTCTTACATATGTAATAGCGATAGACTCGCTTTTCAAGTGCTCCATCGCACTATACGCCGTCGAGGACGGTTCGCACTACTCAGGGAATGCAGTATCCGGTTTCCACACTTTCCAGACATTTCCTACAAGTTCGGGACCCGGCTTGAGAGTCGGTTTTCCAGGCGTCCAACCTGACGGCATGACTTCGCCGGTTTCACGAACATGGATGAATGCCTGCACCTGCCTGAAAAGCTCTGAGACGTTTCTCCCAACTGGAGGCGTAAGGATTTCCATCGCCTGGATTATTCCATCGGGATCAATGAGGAATCTCCCCCGAATATTTACGCCTTCAAGCTCGTCATAAACTCCGTAGGCACGTCCGATTGCCCCTCCAGAATCGGACAGCATCGGGAAAGGCACACCGCCCTCTACCATCTTTGAAAGCTCATCCTCCTGCCACATCTTATGGACAAACTTGGAATCGGTGCTGACTGATAGAACTTCAACACCGAGCTTTTTGAGTTCATCGTATTTCACGGCGACCGCCGAGAGTTCGGTCGGTCACACATACGTGAAGTCGCCAGGATAAAAGCAGAGGACAACCCACTTTCCGCTGTAATCCGAAAGCCTGATGTTCTCAAACCCACCATCAAAGTACGCACCCGCCTCGAAATCCGGTGCGGCATTTCCCACCAAAACACTCATCTTTTTTCTCCTTCAATATCAGATTCAGTCTGATCATCCGGGCAGGCTTTGCGCTGCGGGTAGTGCCCAGCAGGATTTATCAGCCCTGTGAATCGCGTATCCGAACTGAAACAGGCCTTTCTACCTATAACCTGCTACTTGAAATAGGCGCGCTTGATATAATCCGCGTCAGGAAATGTCGCCTTGAACTTCTCAAGACCACCTTCTGCCGCCAGCCCCGGCTGATCCCTGAATTCGCAGCTGAAAAGTGAATCTGCAACATCCATCCCTTCAATAACCTCGCCGAATGCAGAAAATCCCTGTTGATCGAGCTTTGCTGAATTATCAACAAAATTTATGAAGATATGGGTACTGCGCGAGTCGGGCAGCGAGGATTTTCCGTATACTATCGTTCCACGCACGTTGCCCTTAATGACAGGCTCGTCCTTGATCGTCGCTTCGCCCCACTTTTCGTTCAAAGCGGGATCGGCAGCAACGCCGCATTGCGCCACAAAGCCGTCGAGCACGCGAAACCATGGCGCGCCGTCGTAAAAGCCGGCATTTATGAGTTCCTTGAAGTGCGCAACGCCTATCGGCGCCCATTCTTCGTGCAGTTCAACAACAATGTCGCCCTTTGTAGTCTCAAAAACAACGATGTTGCTTTCAGCCTTTTTCTCTTTTTCGTCAATCACGCCCTCTTCTCCCTCGGTTTTCCCTTCGGATTCTTCTTCAACAGTTACATCTTCGGTGCTTTCGCTCTCATCTGATTCTTCCTCGGCAGCTTCGTCCACCGCGGATTCCTCAGCATCACCCTCCTCGGGCTCTTGCGAGATTACATCGGGATCGTCGGGAGATGCCGGATCGACCGGCTGCTTCTGGGAAAAAGTAGCCGCTTCGCCATCACTTTCGCTTTCCGTCTCCAGGCATCCTGCGGCAATGAATGTAATTGCTGCAAGAAGCAGAATGGCAAATAAAATTACTGGTCGCATCAAAAATCACCTCGAATGAAGAAACTAATAAACGAAGGAGATTTTATCATATCAATGCTGTATCCGAGATATTCGCGGAATTATGGCTTTGCCCGTCTATTTTCTAGAAAGAAGGCAGCGGGGTGATTCCATCATCGTCGGGTGATGTGTCATCGGGATTTTCGGACGGCTCATCGGGTTCGATCTGCGCAGTCGGATCTTCGTCTGGTTTCTCGCCTTCATCAGCGGACACTTGTTCCTCCTTGGGCTTTTCTCCCACGCCGAACTTCATCCGGTCTACGATCCGTGTCAGGATCTCGCCCTTTTCGTCGGAAAGCGGGTAAGGGGCGACGAAATGAACGATGTAGATGTCCTCTGGTGAAATGTAGTAGAACGCACCGCAGGCAAGCTTCTCTACCTGCCCGTTTTCAATCATTTCGATTAGTCCCGGCGGGAAATAGTCCGGCAGTTTCATACCAGGTCTAACACCCAGGCTGAAATCCTGCCGCAGGTGTTCCATTTCATCCTTGACGAATATAGTGTACGTAGGTTCGGATGGGGAGAGTTTCCATGCCTTCTGCCACTTGTATAAATCGCTGTCGCCGATCAGATGGTAAAGTTCGGCGGTAGGCGTCGCGGTTATGAATGACTTGGAGAAGCCCTTCAGCCGATGCACGAATATGCCCCAGTCGCCCGCTATTAGGTTGAGCGGAAAATCAATGTCGTCGCCTTCGACAACGAGGAAGATATCGGTCTTGTACTCGTAATCCATGTTGAGTAGAAGACTGTGAGCCTGCATCCACAGCGGCATCGGATGTGTTTGTTCGATATCGACGGGACGCGGTATAAATCTCTCGGTACCGAAAACCGCAATAAGGGCGACTATGATTATTGCTATCAGTGAGAACGCAGCTGTTCTGAGTGTCTTATCCACTTGAAGGAAGAACCTCTTTTCTGATTTTCTCAAGATCATTGACGATGGAGCCGAGAATTCCGTTTACGAACTTGTTTGCTTCAGCCTCACCGTAAGCCTTTGCAATGTCGAGCGCCTCGTTGATCACGATCTTAATCGGCGTGTCTGTGAAAATGAGCTCTGCGAGGGCAATGCGGAGAACGACACGCTCAGGAAGACCGATTCTATCGTACGACCATTCCCAGGGGTAGTTGGTAAGTACCTTATCCAGCACTGGCGAGTTCTCTATTGTCAGAGCAGTCATTTTCATGAGAAACGCAAGATTCTCACCTTTGAAATGAGCATTTATGTTGCCTTCGGGGTCGGTCGGGTCGGTGTCGATGGGATTTGTGCATCGTTCGTGCACGAAGCTGTTGAGGTCGTCCGGTCTTTGAAATTCCGCCTCGAAGCAGATTTCAAAGAGCCTTTTGCGCGCTTTTCGCCTGGATGCCTGATGTTTCGTGCTGTCTTCTTTCTTAGGCTGATCGTTCATCAATAACAACTCCGCAAACGGCTCATAACTTCTGAACACACCCGCTCGAATTCACAATCCTGAAACCGGATGAGAATTCCTCGGGTATTGAAAGATCCAGATTATTTCAAACTGTTCAGGATTGCTCCTTAAGAGGCAATAACTGCCGGGAATGCAACTTGCCTGCCAGAACGCAAGCGTAACTAGTATAACCCGACTTGAGGCTCACCGTTTCCTTTCCCGGCGTTGAGAGCAGATGAACATGCCTGGAATATTATGAGATGTTGGCGGATTTCAGGTTGCACTGACGAATCGCTCGTATGCGATGAACCTTTTGCTACAATCGGAGTCGAATAATCGGTCGCTTAGGTAGTGGAGGTTTTTTATGCAGAAGGCAGTTCCTATCTTTGCAATTATTTTTGCGACGCTTCTCGCGCTGCTGAGTTTTTCGGGATGCAATCCGGTTGGCAAGAAAATCGGTATGGCTGAAAAGGCGTTTGACCGCGGGGATTACGAGACTGCGCAGTTTGAATATTTCGAGCTCCTTTCATCGACATCCGGAGATGTACAGGAAAAGGCTGCACAAAGCCTATTCAACCGCGCAGCAGAACTCGTCAGCAGCTCATCGTTTGACCCGCATGATTACTTCGAATGGGCAGCGCTTTTCGACACGCTGCCAGAGTACAAGGCGAAACTGGATGCTGGTTTTGCAAAGAGCATAACAGCGCGCGCCCAGGCACTTCTCGATTCAGGCGAAACGACCGAAAGCGCGATACTTATCGGTTATCTTCCAGATGGGCAAGATGACAACGGCCTTGGTGTACGCATTGCGCAGGCACACGAAGCTCGTCAAGAGGAAATTTTCAACTCTGGAATGGAATGCTACAAGAACCACGATTATGACGGGGCAATCGCTGAATGGGAGACGCTCGATCCATCGGGCGAGCGAATGAAAGAAGCAAATGAAATAATCGATAGGATACCTGCAGAAAAGGAGAAGCAGTATATTCAGGAAGCGATGAAACGGCCTGTAGAGGGGATGACGGTTCTCGCTTCCGGTCCGTTAATGCGGATTATCTTTAACAGGATCAAGGGAAAGACGTTCGAGATGGAAACCGCAGGTGAGGGCAGGCAGTTTCTCAGAATTAACGCGAGGATCTCGAAGGACATTGAACTGTATGCATGGTACAAGGACGAGGGTAATTTCAAGAGCCTTGGTTCAATGCGCAGGGAGTTCGTGTGGCTTGTCGATGACGATCCTGAAATCGTAAAGCAGATCTACAAGCAGACAATTGCTTCCGACCACCCTATGGAAGTTGTGTATTTCATTAACACTCAGTATGGCCTTTACCGTGAGCAGGACATATACGTGTCAACCGAGATGAGCCCGTACAACGTTGATGATCTGAAGGAAATCGCAATCCTGTTGAAGTTCTAGTTTCAGCGTCAGCTCAGAATTTTATCGAGAACGAATGCAGGTTGAATCCTGATAATTTGGCGCAGTTGATTTCCCCAATGAGCCATTATCGCATGTTTTTTGAAACGAGTTATTGCAAAAAGAAGAAGAGGCGGTATAGACGCGCCTCTTCTTCCATGATGATTCCTTGAAGGATCTAATTGTAGATCTGTATGGTAACTTCCTCCCAGTTTGTTCCTCCATCAAAGGTTCTATAAAGCTTGTCGGCACTCACAGCGAATACAACATCCTGATCGACTGCAGACAGTTTCGCAAATTCGCGCTCGAAAGTGGTCGGAAGGATGAGCGAGGGAGTCCAGAGATTCCCGCCCATATCGGTTGAAAGGATGTATCCGTTCTGGAAGCCGTTGCCGATTGCATAGCCTACTGAAAAGGTGAGGAATTCGACATCGGACGGGAAAAAGTCGAAGCTGAAGCCGATTTCAGAATAACCATCCTCAAGCTTGGATGATGCAAAGAAGGAGTTGAAACCAAGAAGCTGCTCGCCAGTGAAACTGTACGCGATGGCTGTGGATGCTGAGAGAATCTGGTTCTTGAGCGGTACGAGAGTATCGAATTGTACGCCGTCATCCTCGATTGAATCAGCCATCCTCGTTTCATTCTGAATTTCCCAAAGGCCGTCCTTGTACCACCAGAGGTGGGGCGGATAGCTGCTGATGATATCGCCGTTTATGTCCTTCACGATCTCGCCGGTAGCGAATGCAACGCCGTTCTTGAGATTGTAGAACGAGATGCATGATGGACTGACAGGAAAGATTGTCATAAGTGTTTCGTCGATTAGAACAGGCGGATAGGAACCCAGCATATACCAAGTAATGCCTCCGTTACCGCTGACTAGGAAACAGGGGATTTCGGGGCTTGTCGCGTATCCAGCAGCCGAGCTGATGAAGTTGATCTCGTTCAGATGCGTCACAGTATAATCGCCGTTTAGCGCAGGATCGAAGGAGTCAGCGATGGTGACGGTTCCTTCAATTTGAATCGTCTCCCAGCTGTCACCTCCAGAGTTTGTGCGCTTGATATAGCTCGTGCCGTCGTCGTATTCGTACAGCAGGAATCCGATGTTGGCATTTATGAAATCACCACTCTTGCACACGATTTCGTCGGGCGATGCAGAAGCAAGCTCTTCCGCCGAAAAAACCGGCAGCCGTTCAAAGGAAATTCCGCCGTCTATAGTCTTGATAACGAGACCATCGCGTCCCCAGACGAACCCGACATTCTCTGTGATGAACTCCATGCCGGTTGCATAAAAGTCCTGCACAAGCTCGAACTCTGGGCTGCCAACGATTCCGGGGCTGGGCGCAAGGTCTGTCATTTTGTTCTCGATCTCGTAGATTGGCGTGATCACGTACGTATAGTCGAAATTCTTGACCGTATTGTCGTTGTAACCGTATGTTTCCACCCCGTCGGCATCGTCATCCGGACTTACAGGAACCGGAATCTGGTTAAGCCGGATGAAATCGTCTGGGAACACTGCCTGATCCGGTACGGATTGCGAACGCCAGATGTGGTAGCCGATGTTATCCGGGTCGAGTGCCGTGTCAGTCCAGTTGAGCGCGACCTCGCGATCCAGGTTGTCCACTGTGACGTCGATCGGAAGCGGGCCTATCGTTGCAATATCACTCGATGTAAGTTCAACATTACCAATGCGAACAGGTCTCACGATGTACTGGTATCTCGGTTCGGGATTCCCTTCCACGTCCTTCCCCAACGTTGGGAAGTTGAAGTCGTCAAATACCATACCTTCCTCAAGCCAGGGGATGGGATCCGAATTCAGCTTGGTATACGTACTTTCGGTTATTAGCCTTCGATATACGTTGTATCCCAGAAGCAAGTCGTCTTCCGACGCGAGTGGATCATCCCACGTTAGCTGAACGTGGCGGATCTCCGGAGTTTCGTTTGCATGCAGATTGATCGCTGACGGACTGGCGGAGATGATCGTGCTCCTTCCGCCTTCCCAGTCGTCTGTATGTCTTACCATTACGTAATAATAGTATTCCGTACCAAGAGCCGGGAAATTATCGTCGGTGTAAGTCATTCCCAAGCGATCCTCAGTCGGCTCGATCACCGCATCGTTGATCTTTGTGTATATTCCCTCAAGCTCTTCGCTCCTGTATACGTTGTAGCCTAGCACGAACGGATCATTCGGGTTATCGTCCCAGGTTAGTTGTACGGCGCGAGCAGCCTGGGAACTCGATGCAAGAAGGTCTATTGCAGCAGGTCTTGCTGCGGCTATCTGGCTTGGAGTGCTCTCGTTGAGCAGGATATTGACCGAAGTGACCTGGTACGAGTACTCTTCGCCGCCGACCGGAATCTTATAGTCTGTAAATGTCTCAGTTCCGGTGCTGGTAGGTTCGATAGGATCAAATGTGAGCAGATCAAACGTGATATCCCCGATCTTGCGTCTGTATACTTTATAACCAACCACATTCGGCTCAATAGTGGAATCCCAGGTTAGGACCGCCTGACGTAATCCTGCCGCCGCGAAGAGGTTTGTCGGGGCGAATATCGGGAAGTCACCCGCACTGATCTCGATTAGCTCGGTTTCACCCGCGGCCACCTCGATTTCTGTCTGCCGGATGTTATCCGTGAATGTAACAGAACCGCGCCAAACTTCGAGGACAGATCTTGTTACATCGTTGCTTTTAACTTGAGTAAACGTAAACGTTGCATCCGTTGCCTGTACAAGGGCGTTGCCCGTATTGATTGTAAAAGTGCTGGCGGTAGTCATTCCGGAAATAATCGGAGTGAAATCAACATAGAATCTGCCGTTGGTTGTAGTTGTGTAAAGGGTTCGGTTCCTCGGATCTATTGTTTCCTCCAGGACTCCTAATGTAAGCTCGCTCTTGGAATCTACCGCGATGAATCCCTGCTCACCCGACAGATCGAGCAATGCGCGGCTGTGTTTTCCTGTCGCTACAACATCTCCCTGCAGGATGACGTCGTTAACGTTAAGCGGAGCAATACTCTCGAGCCTTACTATATTGATCTCTTCATCCCTGGCAAGCAGCTCGTTTACATCGATCTGGCTAGATTCACGTAGTTCAATGGCTGAAGCGTCCCTGTCGGATAGGTTCGTGGGAATATCAATGTTGTTTCGGTCTCCGCCGAGCGCAATCTCTTCAGCAGCAAGGAATGCTCTGTCGAGGTATAGATCAGCGGTTTGAACGCCTGCACTATCACCTGTGGGAGCTGGTTCAATGATTACGGGCTCTCCCCATGTTTTAAGGTCAAATGGATCAGCAGTTCTGTACTGTGCTGCGATGATGTAATCCGAGTGATCAACATGGAGCGCGAGATGAGAGCCTGGTCCCGCTCCGATAATAACAAGCTGGTATCTGCCATTCTGGTCTGTTACGGATGAACTTTGGGATGTGGGAATGAAACTGCCAGTTGCAAAAACCGTAACACCGAGTACGGGCAGGCCGTCGATCAACGTTGTCACTTGCCCTTCAATGATATTCGGGAGCAATGCACCTACAACGTAGGGCAGCCGCTTAACGCCGCCGGACGTTGTGGAAATCAAAGCTCCGTCTGTACTCACCAACATTTCACCGCTTGAAGCCCATGTAGTGTCCTCAAGTGTGGTTGTGAAAAGCACCAGCCGTTCGTCTGGAGCAATGCCGAATTCGTTGCCAATCGTCAGCTCCGCAGGAAGCTCGAGCACGGTTCCCTCAGGCTCGATCCAGAAAGCAAAAACGGGCTGGTAGTCGCCAGGCAAGGGGAATGGCAGGTTTTCGGTTGGGACCGGCGTAAGACTGAACGCCTTATCGGAATCCACCGCACCCGCAGGAATCGAAAGCGAAAGACCCGGCACAGAAGGATTGGTTGCCTCTCCTCCTGCGGGTCCGATCAAGGTTTCCGAATCCGTATCGACTTTGACAAGCTTCGTTTCAAAGTCAACGGTGATTCTGCCGTCGCCCACGACGAAAATATCCTGCGTAATCGAAGTATAGCGCCCGTTGGTAGCAGTTCGTCCATCGACGAAAAGCTCTCTTGTTCCGGCAGGGGCGTTTTCAATCAGAAAATTACCGAGGTCATCGGTCGTAGCATAGAAATAGAAGTTTGCAATGCTGACCGTTGCTCCTTGAACAGGCGTACCTTCAATGTCGGTAATGCTTCCAACGACTTCGCCAAAACCTGAAGATACTCCCCCAATTCCGCCTGGTGTGGACGGCAACTGAGAGATCGGTCCGCCCTTGCTGCCGCTGCATGCGGCAACAAAACCGAAGATCAAGGCGATAATGACAAGCGCGATACCTCGACGGAGTCTGTAAATCCGTTCCATTTTCCTTCCTCCGCAAAAGATGACGGGAGTCAAGCGTCCCCGCAATCAACGCGTATTTGGCGGCTGACTTTGTATTATAGCCAAAAAGCGTTTGACATGCAATGCATTTGTCAATACCGGCTGAAATATGCAATTCGGCATTAAAGTTATCCACAGGTTTAATTGAGCCCTGCTCGGCAAGTTCGTGATACACTGTTGATAACTTGCGTGTTAGATCCTTGCTTATTAAGGGCATTATTGCTTTGGAGATAGTTATGGGCATATTGCTTTATCTTGGAGTCGGACTGCTTGCCGGGCTTTTTGCGGGATTATTTGGCTTGGGCGGAGGAGTCGTACTGATACCACTACTCGTCTATCTTTTCGAAATGTCTCAAAAGGAGGCTCAAGGAACCTCGCTTATGGCGCTTATTCCGCCTGTCGGGATACTTGCAGCGTGGCAGTACGTTCAAGGCGGGCACGTGACAATTAAGGACCACTTGCCCCTGGCACTGTGGATTGCGCTGGGGCTGCTTCTGGGAGGATTCTTCGGGGGGAAGCTCGTGACGTTCATCAAGCCTGTTCTGCTCAGACAACTTTTCGGAGCGCTCGTTGTATTTGTCGGATTAAGAATGATCCTGAGACCATAGAACCGCAGGCAAATTGCCTGCATCAAGGATTACTAATATCTCGAAGATGCAAAAAAAGCCCCCGGGATTCCAGGGGCTTTTTCATTATTTCGTACTGATTACCTACAACTTGGCTTGCTCAGAACCGACAGTTTACTCCGAATCTATACCGCAGCCTTTGCCGTTCGGGTAGAAGCCATGTTCAATCGCCTGATCGCCACCGTTCCTGATCCAAGTGCTCGCGTCATCGGGAGTGGGTACTATCGTCGCGCCGTCGCTGCCCAGCATATCAGCGTAAAATTCCGCGTAGATGTCATCTCCGGCGATATCGATGAATATTCCGTACGTGGCATCACCGGGCCGATCTGCATCGCCAAGGTTGCCCTTGCCGAGTGTCGTATTCGCGGCGTCGCCCGCGGTTGAATCGTACGAGTCATCGCCGGCGAAATCCAGGAAGTAACCCATGCCGTTCGAATAGCCGCATCCAAGGCCGAGGCCTGCGGAGCTGTAGATATCGTCTCCGCCGAGTTCGAGGAACCACGTGATTGACCAGTCGTGCGAGCCGCCGATGCCGATGGATACATCGTTCGTGTAGTTGTCATCGCCGCCGCCGTCCCATAATCCTGCCACAGCAACGTGAGCGGTTGCTCCACTTGTATACCAGTGCCCGATGTGATCGTCTAACCCGTCGAGGTCGATCAGCATCCCGACCGACTGATAGAAACCGCATCCTTGCCCGAACGTACCGCATGTGTAATCGTCGTCGCCGCCGTCGTCAAAAAGCAGGCCAAGTCCGCCAGAGCCTACGATATAAATATCGTTCGTGCCATCGTTCAGGATGACCCATCCCCAGCGGGAACCCCATCCTGCGCCCTGGCAATTGCTCATGTTCGTTCCGTACACATCCGCGTAGTATTCGGGCTTGCCGGCATTTTGCTCTGGGTGCGCGAGGTATGTGTCGCCAGCACCGCCGCGATCCACGAGGTATCCGATTCCGTTCACTGCGCCGAAGCCCTGCGACTTCGCCCAAGCTTCGTAATTGTCAACACCGTCGTCATCTATGAGGATTCCTACGCCGGAGAAAGCACCGCCCTGGCCGAGCGCTTCCATCTCGTAGCTGTCGTCACCGCCGAAATCGGCAAGGATTCCGACGCCGAACACCGCGCTTCCCTGCGACATCCTGACGGAGTGATACTCATCGTTTCCGCCGTAATCCACGAGGATGCCGATGCCGTAGCGACCAGCGCCCTGCTGACTCGTGTCATCGTCGGAGTAACCGACGCTTCTGTCGAAGTCGTCGGGATCGTCAAGGCGGTTGTAGGTATCGGTTCCGTTTCCGAGGTCGATAGAGACCGCAACGCCGTTCATCGCGCTTGCAGTTCCGCCAGCGTGGCAGTCGTAGGTGTCGTCTCCACCCAGATCGATCAGGATCGCGTGTCCATTCTCCCCGGGTACTGTATGAACATCGTCGCCTGTCCCCCCAATGGTGACATAGCCTGCGGGAGTTTCGACGTTAAGGCTCACATTCTCGAATGCAGGACTTGAAGCCATATAATCGCTCAAGTCGTCAATGGCATCCGAGATCAGAGCGGCTCCTTCGAAAAATGCACTGCCGATTGGGAAGGCGCGCATCCAGTTTGTTTCCGGATTCCATATTGGAACGATGAAGTTATCCATGTTTATCGCAAGAACCGCCATTCCGCCGATGCTTCCGTGCGCATAATTGAAATGTTGCTGTCTTACTCCAGCATCGAATCCATCGATGGAGTCGAAAACATCGTTTCTTGCGACCAGTGCGTCGCGCGACGCGTAAATTACTGGTGCCAGAGCGTTCTGGTTTGCCTTCGACATTGTCGCCAAGGCGGCTTTGTATGCGGACAAATCAGGCGTGCCGCCAGCCGCCGTAACGAAATCCGCAACCGCAACTGCGAGCGGATCGTCGGGATCGATCGTTTCCGTGTGGGTTTGACGGTCTATGCGATGCTGGGGAAGCGCCTCGTCAGTTGCAGACAAGAGAATATCCTGGATTCCGGTTGCAGCGCCAAGCTCATCGCCCATATCCTGCATTACGATGGGGAAATCTTCCGGAGCCGTAAACCAGGCGTCCCAGTAGATATCAAGCATTGTCCCGAGGTCTTGGTAGTCGGTCCAAGTCCAAGAATTGGGCTGCGTTCCTTCGGCAAAGCCGAATATATCGGCTCCGGTGCCCATCGTTGCATCGATCAAGCCCAAATACGCCTTCGCCTGATACCATTCAATTGGGAGGAATCCATTTGTCTGAACCACGTAATATGTAACCGAATCCTCGATTACCGTTCCAGCGCTGTCGTCTGCTGAAACGCCGATCTCGTGAGCGCCAAGCTCTGCGGCACTGGCAATCCACGAGAACGTATAAGGAGGCTCGCTTACTACGCCTGCCGGTGCACCGTCAAGAGTGAACGATACATCGAGCGTTCCCGCAAAGTCGGTCGTGACTTCCACGGGGACAACTCCGACCGTGTCCGTATCAAAGACCTTCTGATCTTCCGGGGCAATTTCGATTGTAAACGAGGGTGTGGAAACCGTTATAGCATCGGATCCTGTCAGCTCGGCAAGGTCGGTTGCAACGACCCTGATCGCGTGCTCTTCCCCCTGAGAGACTGTACTCGAATCCCAACTGAACGAATATGGCTCTGATGCGAGGCTCTGCGTTTGCACATCGTCAATCAGAAGATCAACCTTCGTCACCGGCTCATCGCCCGGAACGACAGTCGCGGTTATCGTGACAATTCCACTGACTATGGAGCCGTCCTCAGGCGAATCGATTGTGACTGTTGGTGCCTCGCCTGTAACGACTTCGTTGCCTTGAAGCGGGTTACTCAGAATGCCGACGTTGCCATCAAAGTCGAACGGTGCAGCCGCATACCAGATGTTGTCGGCAGAATCAGGATCATCAAACGTGTAAGTTGGGAAAAGCATGTCGCCGTTCAGTCCGCTCGGACGCGGTCGCGTCAGCCAGGGATCTGTTGCCGTGAAATCTGCGGGGGAAGGCATCGCGGCGCTGATGAGCCGGTAGATGTGATATCCCGCTACAACATTCAGGTAATGGTTGGCGATGGGTGTGATATCCGGCACTCCGACTGTGCCGTCGTTGTCGCCGTCCGCGTTGGAGGCGCCTATGCTCGAATCGGCGGCATCCAAGTAGTGGAGCGCAATGGGCGTGATGTCGGCAACGCCAACCTCTCCGCTATTATCATAATCGCCTACGTTTTTCTCTGTTAATGAGCCCCTGAAGCCCAGTGGATCGGTATTCGTCAGGTTGACCTGGTTATCCGGTTCGCCTGGAACTTTGCTTCCCATACGGAGTTGAGACATCGATCCTTTACGGAAATGCAGCGTTGCAATCACGCCGCTTCCACTTACTCCAGTATTTTCCCTGTAGCGAATGCGAGCTATTCCAATTGGTATTTTCCCGGCGTTGTCCAAGATTCCAAGTCTGATCGTCTCATCGGGGCCGCCCAGAAAGTCGCCGAATTCGATTCCGAACGGAGTGAATGTTGCAGGATCGTAGTTGATTTCGAGTAGGGCGAATTTCATATCGGAAATGCCCTCTACACTCACAGCCACTACGGTTTCGTCGTATTTCTCGCTCACATCAAGCCTGAAATATCTGTTCAAGCGAGGGTCGAAATCCTGATTTTCACCGAAAGGAACAAGCGAGAAGCCGCTTCTTGAAATTATGTTCACTGCAAGATCCGGTGGAAGTTCAAGCAGATTGTCATATAAAACAGCAGTTTCGCTTAAAGTCAGGCTGTTCTGTGCAATCTGCAGTTCGGATGATTGCTGGAGTTGAATAGAGCCTGTGCCCGGCTCGTTGAGCATAATTTCCTTGCCTTTACCACAAGAAATTACAAGAAACAGACCGATAATCACTGCAAATGATATCGGTACGATGAACCTGGAAGAAAAAAAACGATATCTCCACATAATGAACCTCCTCAGCAATCGGATGAAATGCGGGATAATAGCCAAATTGAGTACACATGATATTCTACCCCTTTGTGACCTGTTAGGCAATCGCGTTTCTGAACACGGGAAATACCTCTGGGGTTGTTGTAAAGGACATTGCGATGGCAATAATCGGTGGAATTGACCTGCATCTGCATACTACCCGCTCCGACGGCAGGTATGGTGCCGCCGCACTGATTGAAATCGTCCGTAATGCAGGCGTAGGGACGATGGCGGTTACAGACCACGACACACTGCTGGGATATCGAGATGCCCGTGAGTACGTGGCAGAAGCCGGGATTAGGCTTTGTCCCGGAATAGAGATTTCGACGAGTTTCAAAGCCTCAAACAAGTTCGTGGAAGAGGTTCATATTCTCTGGTACGGAATGGATGCGGATTCCTTAGATGTGATCAGATTTGAGTCAGATCTTCGCAGAACCCAAAACAACCGCGCGGCTGTGATAGTGAGCAAGCTCTCCGATATCGGATATGAACTGGATTTTGACGAGATGCTCATTGCGGTTGATCCTGCTCCGGTTTGCCTTGTACCTATGATTTTGCAGTTAATCGGTCGTGGCCGCCTGCCGTTCAGAGCCAACGCCATCAATGAGTTTGTCGTGGAATATCTCGGTCCGGGCGGAAAGGCATACGAACCTCCTGCGCCTGAACTCCCGAATGTCCTAAATGAACTCAAAGAGCTTGGAGGGGTATCGGTTTTGGCTCATCCCGGCAAGATCCGCGATGCTCGCGTCATCGAAAGTGTACTGAACCATGTGAACGGCATTGAAGTTTTCTATCCGGCGCATTCTTCTGAAGAAACTGAGAATTTCAAGGCACTCGCTGATGAACGCGGTCTGCTTGTGACGGCGGGATCCGATTTTCACGGGTATTATGAGTCGGAGTATTTGCCTCCTGTGATTAGCGAGGTTGGATTGAAGGAACTTGAGCGCTTTATCGAGGCGGTTCGCCTGTGATGGCCGAAATGTTAGAATTGATTGAGTCGAGGGTTTGCATAATGAAGGTTGAGCATGAGCAATCGCTCTTTTTCCTAAAGCAGAAGCCTGTTGTTTATCGGAAATTGTGCGGGTATACTAAGTAGTACCTTTTCCGAACGCGGTGGTCATCATGAATCTAGGTTTTTTTGGGCGTAAAGTTTTAATTTTTGCAGTGGTAATCCTTTTTGTACTCACGGCAGTATCCTGTGGCAGGAAGGATAATCTTCCCTCTCTCTCGGGCACTATTAACAGCGGAAGCTCGAATCCTAACGAATCCGCGGATTCCGGTTGGCTTGATACATCCAATTCAGCTCACCGGGAGGGTTTTTCGCTTATTCCTGCGCTTGCTGATCGGGGCGTTCCCGTATCCCTTGATTTGGCGGTATATGAAACCGAAAGCGAAATAAAAGTTGAAATCATCAATTCGGGTGACAGTTTTTCAGGGATGATGTGCAGACTGACTCCTGACAATCCAGACATGTGTTTTAACAGAGCCGAATGGTCGGAAGCCGTCTTGCGAGAAGATTCAATTCGGCTTTATGCACCGTACGAAAATGCTGTGGATGTGGGCATGCTTCGCCCGGGACTCGCATCGTTCGATCAGGTAAGGCCAGGCGACACCGTCTTTACAGCATACTTCAGAATACTTTGCGAATCGGATGTTGAACACAAGGTAAGTCGCGCGCCAACGGGAGATGCGAATATCGTCAGCCATCTGGACATCTCTGTTGATCTTGACGGGATGGCTCATGTGAGTTGGGAAGAAAGAAACGTCGGCGATTACGACAACGATGGGGAAGTCGGCGTACCGGATATCACTCCGATTGCCCAGAATTTCGGCGTAAGCGAGGGGGAAATTCTTGACAGGGTTGACGGCAGCGGCGACGGCGAAATCGGTGTTCCCGATATAACGCCCATCGCTGAAAACTACGGAGCACTGCTCGTCGGCTACAACGTATACAGAATCGAGGAAATCAACGGCAGTTTCACTCCGACAATCAAGCTTCCCAACAACGACAACATAACGTCTATTGCAAGCGCTGATAGACCCCCGCCTCCTATCTCGACCCTTTTTGCCCAGTACGAATACATCGATCATTATCCGCCTGTTGGAAGAAGATATCTGTATGGTGTGTGTGCGTTCGACGGAGTTTTTGAAGAGGGAGAGAGTAGTTTCCCCCTGGCAACCTATTCATTCAATGTGGAATCCGCGCTCGACTGGAACGAAAATCAAGTTGTTTCAAGTCCTTTCGGGCACGCGGTCAGCGTACCTGCAGGCGGTGTTCCGGATGGAACGATTATTGAGCTTAGGGAAGTACCGGCTTCCGAAGTCAATGCTGTCCCGAGCGGTGGGGATCAGTATATTAACGGTATTCAGGTGTCCGCATATGACGAGGGCGGATCACCTGTCGAGTTCACCGGGGATGTGCAGATCACCATTCCCATTCCGCTGGGGATCACTAGTATCGAGGTGGAAGGTGGAGGAGCCGGTGCGAAACAAGTTTCTGCGGTTGATGCCCCCGAGATGCTCCAGGTTTACGAGTATGACAGCGTAAGCCAATCCCTTGCAGAGGCTTCTCCCGGCCTTCTTGACGAAGAGGCATCAGGCTACGATGTAACAATTTCTGCAACGGGAATCTTCTGCTTGTTCGGTGCAGCTGTGATCGATGTCGATCCGCCGGTATGGAGCAGCACGGTGGGCGTTACAAGTGCCACTGTCGTTGGCGATAACCTTGTTGACGTGAGTTTCGGAAACGCCGAGGACATCAGTGATCCAGTTTCCTTCAACGTATACTTCAGCACGTCAACACCTGTAGACATCAGCAATGCAGAGATGATCGGCGGATTCACGGAAAGCCCTGCCAGAATCGATGCTGTACGGGGGGCTGCGGATTATTATTTCGTTGTCAGGGCGCAGGACAGCATAGGCAACGAAGAGGACAACACAGAAGAAGCGCACGTTTTTGTTCCGAGACCGAACGATTCGCTCTTCCTTGCTACCGACAAAGATGAGTACGAAGTCGGAGAAATCATCTATATGACTGCGAACGTCAAGGCAGTCGCGGGCAAGGTTTATCAACTTCCCGCAGTGAGAGTAACATTCACTCCGTTAGTAGTACCTGCTGCGGGCTCGGTTACACTTGGAAGCTTCTTCGATTATCACGATGGTTTGTTTTTCCCCGCCCCGATTATTCCGATCGAGGGCAATCCCAGTTTTATCGAGTTCAATGTGAGTTTCGCCCAGGCAACCAAGGAAGCTCCAGCAGGATCGAGCGGTGATCTTTTTGAGTTTAAGTTCAAAGCATACAAACCAGGAAACGTAAAGCTCGGAATACCTGTGAATCCTCCTCCGAACAACCCATACTCCTTTTATACGTCGGCAGCCAACAAGGATCCGCAGCGCTTTTCCTGGCATCAGGGCTACACGATTAAGATCGTTCCAGAAGGAACACTCACGCAGCCATCGACCGAGTAGAGAATCGACGTCGTGAGAAACACGGGGATGTCAGTGTTTCTGCCAGCCAGTGTTGCAACTACGGAATCAAGGTTCGACAGCGAAAATAAGTGCATAACATTGCGCACATCGCCTTTACAATTGCCAAAGCCTCTGGTAACCTTCCCGCCGCTTGGAGGTCAAGATGTCTCCTGACGAGCGGAATCGAAAACAAGCTTATGCTGTTCTAGCACACGTGTCCTGGTTTAGGTACGCACATCTTGCCGCACTCAAGCCTGTTCTGGGTGAACCTGAGGACATCATTAACTCTGCACCCCAGAAAATCCGCAAACTTGATATTCTCGGGGAGGCTTTAAGAAAAGAACTCGCGCTCGCAGTCGAAAACCTCGATGGCAGTAAGCTAATTGCCGACAACGAAAAGAAGGGAATCCATATCGTCACTATCGAGGATGAAAGCTATCCATCAAGACTGCGAGAGATAGATAATCCGCCCCTTGTGCTTTTCTGTAAGGGCGACACAAGCCTGATGGATAAATTCAGCATTGCCATAGTAGGTTCGCGGAAGGCGTCTCGCTATGGGCTTGCACAGTCGGAAAAGATTGCTGCGAACCTTGCCGAACTTGGGATTGTGATTGTCAGCGGGATGGCGCTCGGCATCGACGGCGCGGCGCACAGGGGAGCTCTCGGCATACGGGGTAAAACCATTGCGGTGCTCGGCAGCGGTGTGGACATTATTTATCCCGGTGAGCATAAGGAGATTTACGGGAGAATTATCAACGAAGGGCTTGTAGTAAGTGAGTACTCACCGGGCTCAGAGCCCAAGGCGCAGCATTTCCCGGAGAGAAACCGGATTATCAGCGCGCTTTCGCATGCGGTTATTGTCGCCGAGGCGCCACGCAAGAGCGGAGCGCTAATTACAGCCAGGATTGCCGTGGACCAAGGCCGCGAGGTTTTTGCGGTTCCAGGGCTTGTAACCAGCCCGGGAAGTCGTGGGTGTCATTACATTATCAAATGCGGGCAGGCCGGTCTAATTGAAAACGCGGACGACGTACTTACTGCGCTTGGAATCAGCAAGCAGTCTCTCTTATACGGCGAAGCCGCATCTATGCAGCAAATGAGCATCGGGCTGGAGGATGAAAAAGGCGATTTGAAAGGTGACGATGCTGATGCGATTGAGCGAAAAAAAAGCGGGTATACTCCACTCGGACTTGAATCCTGCGAGAAGCAAGTTCTGGAACATATCAGCTATGAAGGTACTCATATAAACGAGCTTGCAAGGATGACGAATCTGTCGATTGCCGAGCTTAGTGCCCTTCTGACGATGCTTGAAGTCAAGGGTTATATTGCCACGGACAGTGGCGGATACTATCAAAGATTGTAACGGACTGGTGGAAGATGACAAAGCTCCTAATTGTTGAAAGCCCTACGAAGGTCAAGACCATTGCCAAGTTCCTCGCGAAGGATATCAAGGTTGTTTCGACCGTAGGACATTTCAGAGATTTACCTAAAAGCAAGCTTGGCGTTGATCTTGAAAGTGGCTTCAAACCCGAATTCGTGATCATGGAGGGAAAAGAAAAAGTCATAAGGGAGATAAAGAAGCAAGCGAAGAACTCCGACGAGGTGTTGCTGGCTCCGGATCCGGACAGAGAGGGCGAAGCCATTGCGTGGCACGTTGCAGAGGAATTAAAAGGTGCTAGGGGAACGAAGAAACCAATCCGGCGTGTGAAATTTCACGAAATAACGAGGAAGGCTATTGAAAAGGCACTTGAGGATCCACGGGAAATTGATATAGACCTCGTTGATGCGTACAAGGCCAGAAGAGTGCTGGACAGGCTTGTTGGTTACAAGATCAGCCCCGTCCTCTGGCGCAAGGTTCGTACCGGACTTTCTGCAGGGCGTGTGCAAAGCGTGGCAGTCAAGCTGATATGTGAGCGTGAGGACGAAATCAAGAGCTTCAAACCTGAGGAATACTGGGATCTCAAAGCTCTTTTTGAAACAGCAGCCGATGCCCGCTTCCATGCAAAGCTTTTCAAGATAGACGGCAAGGATTTCAAAATTCAGTCAAAGGATGAGATGGACGGCATTTTGGCTGAGCTTGATCGCAAGAAGTTCACCGTTGAGGCCATCACCGATAAAGAATTCACACGCAGAGCATCCGCGCCCTTCATTACAAGCAGTTTGCAGCAGGAAGCCAGCCGGAAATTAGGATGGAGCGGAAAGCGAACAATGAGGGTTGCCCAGACCTTATATGAGGGTGTAGATATCGGCGGGTCGGTCGAAGGCCTGATAACCTATATGAGAACCGATTCGGTTCGCATTTCCGAAGAAGGCATCGGCCAGGCGCGCCGCGTTATCCTGGAACATTTCGATAAGGAATTTCTCCCTGAGAAACCCAATTTCTTTGCAGGCAAAGCGAAGGGTATAGTGCAGGATGCGCACGAGGCGGTTCGTCCGACCGATGCAGCTAGAAGCCCCGATTCGATAAGTAGCCAACTTAAACCGGATCAGTACAAGCTCTACAGATTGATATGGATGCGCTTCATAGCCTGCCAGATGGCTCCTGCAAGGTTCAGATCAAGAACTGCGGATATCGCTTCCGGAAAATACCTGTTCAGGGCGGTCGACACCCGCAACGTTTTCCCGGGTTTCCTCAAGCTCTACGATCCAAGATCTGAGATGAGGGCAAACGGCAAAAATGACGATAGCAACAAGAAGAACGATAAGCTCCCACTGCCGGATTCGCTCAAAAAGGGCGATTCTCTTTCCGCTGTGGAATGGGAGCCGGCCCAACATTTCACGAAGCCTCCACCCAGGTACAACGATGCGTCGCTCGTGAAAACACTCGAGGAAAACGGTATCGGCAGGCCAAGCACCTATGCGCCTATCATCGATACGATCATCGCACGCGGTTACATAGTGCGGGAAAACAAGAGCTTCGTGCCTACAGACTGGGCGTTTTCGGTTACGAATCTGATGAAGGAGTACTTCAAGAACGTTATCGAAGTCGAATTCACGGCAGGGATGGAAAGCCGACTCGACAGCGTTGCTGAGGGGAAAGCGGAATGGAGCCAAGTCGTGTCGGATTTCTGGGTCGAACTTGAGAAGGACATAGACGTTGCAACGAATGACGACAAGAAGTTCAAGCCCGAGCCGATCGAAACGGAGTATGTCTGTGAGGAATGCGGGGGTAAAATGGTCATTCGCCAGGGACGGTTCGGCAAATTCCTCGGCTGCTCGAATTATCCAAAATGCAAGAATACGCTTCCGCTCGATGAAAATAACGTTCCTGCGAAAAAGAAGGCGTCTCAGGCGATTATGACGGGCGAGAAATGCCCCGATTGCGGCGAAGGTGATCTCGTCGTCAGGAGAAACCGCTGGGGGGCGCAGTTCATCGCATGCTCGCGGTATCCCAAGTGCAAGTACAGCGGCGAAGTTCAAACGAAATGCCCGAAGTGCGGCAAAGAACTCGTAAAACGCGTGCTTCCAAACAAACGGAAGCTGTACGTATGCGTGGACGAGGATGGCTGCGGGTTCAGAGTTTGGGGGAGGCCGATCTTCGAGAGATGCCCAAAGTGCAACTACTTCCTTGTTGAGAGAAGCAAGAAGGGACAGAAGGAAATGCTCCGCTTCTGTAGCAACCCGGAATGCGAAAACTACGGCGGCCTCGACTGACAGCCAGACTGCGATACGACGACTCGAATGGCGCTCTCTTTGGACTGCGAGCATACAAATCCAACTCGGACTGCCACCGTCTCGGTGGCTGCGAGTGAACACGAGCGAATACGTTGCGATACTGGAACGAGTCGAAAGTCAAGGTCGGTTTTACTTAAGCGTTTCAATGTAGTTCGCTCCGCTCACGGCGGCGCGGACGCCGCCAGTCCGTGTAATGAGCGGAAGCTGCCGGTTCGAAGGAGAGCGCCGTTTCTTTCGTGCATTTTCGCAACCAAGAGAGCGGCAATTTTTGGCCGCAGCCCGTATATCAAATGTGGGAGGCGGTAAACATTCCCCCCTACCTCCCCATCTGTACCCACAGATCCAGTTCCGCGGAGAAGTCCTCTTTGATCAGGCGGTCTACGGTGATCGGCCAGATCCGCAGCGGGCGCTTAGGCCTTCTCAAAAGCCGGTCAATCTCCTTCACGGCGTCCCGCGTGTAATCGAACGAGACGAAGACGCCGCCGGTTC
>JAGGVC010000118.1 GCA_021158185.1 bacterium
CCGCTGCCTGAGCGATTGCAGTACCAAGTCGCCTGAGCGCTTCCTCATCTTGCCTGCGTTTGGTGATATCCATCACTGTGGAAGCCACACCGATTACGGTCCCATCCTGGGCAACTAAAGGCGTGTTGTACCATTCGCAGAGGATGATCCTGCCATCCTTGGTGAAGTTCTCATTCGTACTCCGCTCACCGCCCTGCTGCAATAGCAGATCCGCCCAGACCTGGTCTACATGCTCCTTTGCTTTTTCGGGAATGATCAGTTCTACGCCATGGCGCCCAACTGCTTCATCCCGCGTGTATCCGAAAATCCTCTCGGCGGCCCGGTTCCATTCCGCTACCCTGAAGTCTGAAGTCCATTCAATCACTCCCAGGGGAGTACACTCACGGTGCAACCGGATTCGCTGTTCAGATTGCCGCCGTTCTTCCTCTACCCGCTTCTTCTCGGTTAAGTCCTCGCCCAAGATCAGTAGTCTCTGCTTGCCAGCAATCGTGATTACTTCACCGTTCAAACTGGCTCTGATCAGGCTACCTGTTTTAGTACGTATCGTTATCTCCAGAGCTCGAAGGCAACCCTTGTCGAGAAACTCCTGCTTCATTGCGTCTCGAGTTTCCTGCGAAAAAAGCCCCAGATCAACACTTGTCTTACCGATTACCTCTTCGCGGCTGTATCCGGTTACTTCTGAAAACTTTTCATTAACCTCTATAAAAGTACCATCTTCCACAGTACTGATAATTGTGTAAAGGGGTGCGCTCCGGAATGCGCTGGCGAACTTTTCCTCGCTTTCACGCAGTGCAGCCTCAGTCCGCTTCTGCTCGGTTATGTCCTGGATAATGCCAGTTGAAGAAATGAACTTCCCACTCTCGTCGAAATTGGGAGTCGCGTTCACACGCAGATGCCGCTTCTCCCCATCCGGGCGTATGATTATTACTTCGTACACGCTGGATTTGCCCAAATTTCGCCGGCTCGTCTGTTCATACACAAATTGCTGCATCTCATCTTCAAGAAATTCACTTAGCGAATGCCCTGCGAGCGCGCCCGGCTCAACACCGAAAATGCGCTCTGCTGCCGGATTTGCGAATATGAACGTCTCTTCAGTGTCGACGACGATGACACCTTCACCCATACCGGTTACAAGCCGCCTGAATTTTTCTTCGCTCTCGCGCAGTGTTTGCTCTGCTTCTCTCCGCTCCGTGATGTTACGCGACACGGCAAGGATGCCGGTGGGAGCGCCAGCTTCATCCCTGATAAATGATGCGCTGACTTCTGCCCAGATCAGGGCTCCGTCTATGCTATTTACCTGGACTTCTACGGTTATGCTCCGATTCAAATCCAGCTCAATTTCCTTTTCTCGATTGATCTCGTCAGCAATTACTTCACGTACCTTTTTTGTTGACTCAGGCGTCAGTATGCTGTCAAAGAGTGATTTGCCAACTACTTCATCAGGTCTGAGCCCAAGCCAGCGTTCTATCGAGGGGCTTGCGTAGGTTATAGTTCCATTCAGGTCCAGCGTATAAATCACGTCAGTTACATTTTCCGCGAGCAGACGGTATTTCTCTTCTCTTTCCTCAAGATTGCGTCGAATTGCGCCCTGGATGAAAGAGTAAAACAGGAAGCCCCAGAATAGCGGCTCAAGAATCCCGGTGAAATCCTCGGCTGGATCGAGAGCTGAAGTAACGCCCGACCATTCAAGCACGTTGCTTGTGTGGTGAAAGAGAAGCAGAAAGAGCAAGGCTGCAACGATCCAGGCCGTGTCCCGATGAATAATACGTCGGCAGTGAATCGCGAAGAGGATAGCAACCGCACAGATTGCGACCAGGGAAATCAAATCAATACAGAAAACAACATTCATCGTTCAGTCACAGTTCGTCGCTTGATGCAATACAAAACCCACAAACCCAGCAAAATCGAGCTGATCGCATGACAGATATGCTCCAGAATATTGAGGAGATCGGGCCAAAACAGACCTTCAAGCACTGTAAGGATAAGCCCGACACAGTAGAAAGTGAAGGCAGCCAGGAGAATCCCCGGGTATGCAACATCCTCCAAACCGCGGCGATATACAAGCGTGAAGAACAAGACACCCAAAGCAAGGATCAGAGCAACGATTTCGTTTTCCTGGATCATTCCTTACTCCTGCGGGAAAACATGAACAGCTCGCATTCATTATATCAGAACGAATCACACCGATACAGCCGCAGTTTTCGTTACAAATCGGTAGTTAAGCACACTCAGCCCCGATCGGCAGACGAATGCATCTAAAAAACTGCAACGGAAGCGAAGCAAGCATACCCAATTGGTACATTATCGAATTTGTATTCAACGAAACTGTGAATTTTGCCAGGCGCGAAAAGATGGAAACAGGAATTGCCTTGGGTCGGCAACGTGTAAATCACAGGAGCGCGCCGCGGCCGGGCTCTACTTCTTCTTCCGGCTCGATTTTTCCTTTTTCTGTTTCGATTTTTCGAGGTAGAAGTCCGCCTCCCAGCGTTCATCCTTCCATTTGAAGTCGTCGTCAGCGGTGAGAGTCAGGAATTCATCGAATCGCTCGACAGCCTTTTCGTGTTCTTCCATATTCACGTAGAGCTTGGCGAGCGCGAACACGACGACCGGATCGCCGGGTGATTCTTCGAGCGCGGCGAGGTATTCCTCCTCGGCCTTCACGTTGTTCGCGTTCTGCTCGGCCATCTGCCCCTTTCGATAGTGGCTCATCGCCGGGCTGTAGCACGAAAGAAACTGGCCGAAGAAAACCATCAGCACGAGCACTGACGAGTGCCTGCGAAACTCCCTGAGAAACCGATTAGTACGCATGTGAACATTATAAAGCACTCGATGAGCTATTGCGAATAATATGGACGATGATACAATTCCAAGGCTAAATGCTCTGCCGATTAGAGGTGAAGCACTCAAGACCAAAATGCTCTGGGAGATACTAGAAAATGTCGAACCGCGAAACCAAAAAAACACCTGCAAAGGCCAGATTAAACTTCTATGTCGATCTCGTCACAGCCATCGTTTTTTCAGCGATGGTCGGAACCGGCATTTCGCTTAGATGGTATCTTCCGCCGGGCAGCCGCGGCGGGGAAGGACTGGTCTGGTTCGGTCAGGGCAGGCATTTCTACGGTGATATCCACTTCTGGGTCGCAGTTTCCATGCTCGTGCTTATCATCATCCATGTCTGGCTTCACTGGAGTTGGGTGACATCATTGTGGGCAAGGCTTGTCGGCTCGCTTCGAAACCCGCTCACATGGGTACTTATTCTCCTGATGTTCCTCCTCATCTTCTCTCCGCTCATCTTCAAACCGATCTACAGCGAAGATTACAAACTCGAACACGAAAGAATGGAGGAGGAATGGTATATCGAGAAAGGCAGATGACAGGGCGGAGGAAGCAGATGAAACATGGCTCTTATTCAATCCGCATCTCGACGCTCGATAGAATTCGCTGGGAAACAAACACAAGATGCTAGAATCATCACCCGGTATGAAAGATGAATTCACTTTTCGCGGGCGCGCGCTCGTCATCGTCGATGATGCCGGAAAGCTCATTGACGATATCGACACGGACATGATTTTCCATAATGCGCATCTCCACATAACCGATCTTTCCGAGATGGGCAAGTATGCGTTCGGCAACCTTGCGGGATGGCGCGATTTCCCATCGAACGCGCGCGCGGGAGACATAATTATCGCGGGTGCGAACTTCGGATGCGGCAGCAGCCGCCAGCAGGCCGTGGACTGCTTCCGTTCGCTTGGCATCAGCGCCATCATCGCTCAAAGCTTCGGCGCGATCTACTTGAGAAACGCGATCAACAGCGCGTTCCCCGTCGGCATCTGCGATGAGCTGGACAAATGGGACGAAATTGCCCCGCTAGTGAAATCCGGGGATGAAATCGAGGTTAACTTCGAATCCGGCAGGTTCATCAATATTACAGGCGGCGTGGCGATTCCCGACATGAAGCCCTGGAGCAAGGTGCAGAAGGACGTTTTCAAGGCAGGCGGGCTGCTGAAGATACTATGATCCGGAGCTCAGATTGGCCACCTGGCATTTGTCTGGAAAAACGCGGTAATCCAGAATATCAGGCGCGATTGATGCGCGATCCGCGCTTCACTAAAGCTGTCTTGAAAGACCGGTAATAGCGAGATACCAGGCGATAAAGCTGTCGCCGAGAAAAACTGCAGCGTAGCAGCCGAGCGAGAGAAACGGCCCGAATTGGAGCTTCAGCCCCTTCTTGTATTGCCCGCTTGTCCGCTTAACGATAAGCATCACGACTGCAACAAGTCCGCCAGTCAATATCGCGAACGCGAACGCTGCGATGAGAAGCTTCCACCCAAGAAAAAGCCCCATGACCATTGCAAGCTTTATATCTCCTCCGCCCATCGCCGATTTCTCCGCTGTCGCACTCTCGGCGTCAAGAACTTCATCGGGGCTCGCGCGGTTCAGCCCGCGAAAATGCTCGATCGGATATGCGATTATGTAAGTCGTGATGTACCAAAGCCAGGGAAAGATAACAAGAAATCCGCGATCCTTCCTGAACGTTTCGGGAAACACGACCGCGTTCGCGATAGCGCCGATGATGATGAGAAGAAGCGAAAGGGCGAAGAACCCGATGATCGCGCTTCCCCATCCGCCCGACGGACTGCCGCCGATGATGAGAAGCAAGATGGAAAGCAGAAGCCCCCACCATATGAGCTGGTCGGGGATAAGATAGGTTTCGATGTCAATAACAAGGACGAGGAATAAAACAGCCGCACAGCCAACGACGAGAAGAGCAGGATAAAGCACGTATCCTGCCTGCGATGCGAGATGAAAAGTGATTACGAAAAGAACAGCGGTGGCGAGTTCGATCACTGGATACCTGAGCGATATCGGACTCCCGCAATCCCTGCACTTCCCTCTAAGGGCAATGAAGGAAACAATCGGTATGTTATCGAACCAGCGGATGGTGGCTTCACACTTCGGACAGTGGCTTTTTCTGACAACCACTTCCTCGCCGCGCGGAAGCCTGTAAATCAGCACATTGAAGAAGCTACCGATGAAAGGTCCGACAACCGCCAACGCGATTAGCACGTATAAATTCGGCAATGAAACCGTATCCACTTAAATTCCTGCATCACTATCTGTGCCGTGCTTGAGCCTACCCGCTTCGTACGCCTCGATCTTCTCGCCTTTTTGCTTGTATTCCGATGCCTGGCGCTCGAGGAGCTTGAAGTCGTGAGGACTTGATGCGGCGTTAAGCGCTGTATCGTAAGTGATCTTTCCCTTGTGATAGAGCATAAGCAAGTACTGATCGAAGGTAATCATGCCTTCCGCGTTTCCTTCTTCGATTGCTGTTTTGATCGAGTAAGTCTGATCTCTGTCCTCGATGAACTCGCGAATGCGGGAAGTGACCTTCATGATCTCCATTGCGGGAATTCGTCCGCCGCCCACCAGAGGAAGAAGACGCATGGAGACGATGGCTCTGATCGTCTCCGATAGCATCAGGCGCGCCTGTTTCTGCATGTCGGCCGGATAGTAATCTACGACACGGTTGATCGTCTGGACGACATCGAGGGTGTGAAGTGTGGTGAGTACGAGGTGTCCTGTCAACGCAGCCTGGAATGTCGCTGTAACCGTTTCACGGTCGCGCATCTCGCCGATGAGAATGATGTCGGGATCTTCACGCATTCCACCTCTGATTGCGTCAATGAAATTATCGGTATCAACGCCCAGCTCGCGCTGGTTGATTATTGCTTCCTTATCATGATGCACAAACTCGATCGGATCCTCGAGTGTGATTATATGCACGGGTCGGCGGTTGTTCACGTATTCGAGCATCGATGCAAGCGTTGTAGATTTCCCGGAGCCGGTTGTGCCGGTAATGATGATAATTCCTCGGCGCTCAAGGGATAGCTCCTCAAGAATCAGCGGGAGGTTCAATTCTTCAAAGCCGGGTATGCGGTCTGTAATAAGGCGCAGCGCGCATGCGAGTTCGCCTGTCTTCCTGAATATGTTGCAGCGGAAGCGTCCGACGCCTTCCAACTGGTATGCGAAGTCGATTTCGTTCTGTTCTTCAAGCTTGTACTCGCGCTTCGGGGTGAGAAGCTGCTTGCACAGCTTCTCCATCGTTTCATTATCGATTACCGGGAAGTCAGTGTACTGAAGATCACCGTCAACGCGGATAATCGGAGGCCGTCTTGCTCCAAGATGGAGGTCCGACGAGTTCTTTTCAGCCATATACCTTAAGAGGACATCAACATCCATAAGCCACCTCACAAAATGTATGGTGTCTGGATTTTAACACAGAATAAACGAACTGCACCTCAAAAGTTCTGCAACCTTTAACTTATCCTGTGAATGCCGGATGCCGCAACCTTGATATCGCTCAATGAACTTCAATAACCGCTGTCGGGAATACACACCGCCAAACAAGTTCACTCAAAATTCAGTCAAGCTAAACATGTGCCCTGTTTCCTAATAGGCAAAGCCCGTATTCCATTCTCTGTCCGAACTCCAGGCTACGCCCTGATGTCAAGTTCTTCCGAGCTTCTAACAAGAAGAACATCGCCTAGACCTTCAAGAAGTTCGTCGTAGTTATCGAAGAAACTCGATGGATTATCTGTCGGAATCTTTCCCATGCCGAGGATTGTCAATCTGGAGTTCTTGCTCACCTCTGTCAGGATATCCTTGAACGAGCCTTCTGATATGTGAATTCCAATCTCGGCATCGATCCGGCTTCGAACGAGCAGCTCGTTCATCTCGTCCAAAGCTTGCTTTCTATTCCCGGCCGCGACAACGCGGTTGATACGGATTGCCGGTCTCGAAAGGGCACTGCTCCTCTGAAGCAGGTACGCGAAAAGCAGCATTGTTCCACCGTTCCAAAGCCCTCGCCACCAGATATCGATATACGGTTTCGTTCTTCGATTGCTTCCTTCGGGTGCAGGCCTGCAGAGCGTGATCGTCTTGCCGAGCCTGCTGATTTTGCGAATAAGCTCTGCAAAGCTGGCGTACTTGGACGGATCGGTCATCCAGCCCATCATCACGGTGTTTGAACGGACAGGGCCGAAGTTGTGACCTTGAATGAAGCCCAGCAGACCGTCGAAAAGGTTGGGGGCGACAACTGCTTCGCAAAATCCCTGGTAGCCGAGACTCGAAAGTTCCTCTGCAAGCTCGTTTCGCAGACTCTCGCGTTCCTTGAGCTTTTCCTCGATGTCGCCCTCAAGGATGCTTGCAACCGTGAGAAGCCCGTAATTCCCCTCAAGGCGTCCGGCAATGCGGATGAGGGAACGCCTTGTGTGCGGCGCGCCGCTGAAAACGATTATATGGGGACGCCAGTTCTTGTGCTGGATCGATCGCCTGCCGAGCAGATTCAGCATAGTGCGGATTATTGCCAGATAAAGTCCGCTTCGCACGTCGCCCCAGCTCGCATTCAATCCCTTCTTCTCAAGATGGCGGTAAATCCTGAAGACGATGAACCAGGCCACAATGCACCAGATGTAGCTGATTAGGAACATCGCAAATACACAGCCAAGGAAGCCTGCAAGAGCGATGCTCCAGTGGAAATAACGAAACTCGGGGCGGAAGCTTGGATTGTTGGTGACTATCTCGGCGAAGGCGGCCAGATTGATTGTTCCGTACGTTATCAAGAAGAACATCGTGATAACCGTGGCAATAATGTCGAGGTCGCCGAATATAATGCACACCAAAGCAACAACAGTGGTTATCATTAGGGCGCGGCGTGGTTCGTTTTTCGACCCGCTGCCCTTCGCCGCCCACTTGAGAGCGGGAAAAACCTTATCCAGCGCCAGTGCTTGAAGAACGCGGGGAGCACCGAGAATGCTCGTGAGCGCGCTCGAAATCGTCGCGGCAAGCACGCCGAGATAAATCAAAGGCGAGAAGACAGCGATCTGCGACAGCGTCATTCTGCCACTCTCAAGCTCATCCGGACTCGCGAGTCCGGCAAGAAGTATTGCAACCGTAATATACACGACAAATGTGGCCGCAATTGCGATAAACGTTCCCTTGGGAATATCATGGCGGGGATCCTTCAAATCCCCGCTCATACTCACACCGGCCATTATCCCGGTCACAGCGGGAAAGAAGAGTGCAAAACTGAGCCAGATCG
>JAGGVC010000117.1 GCA_021158185.1 bacterium
ACGAACTCATTCGATACGATGCTCGTTTGGCCATACCGAACTCGATGGTAATTACGGATGACAACAGCATTTTTCTAGCATATATCGATCAAAACGAAAATGAGCTTCACGTGGCCACCAGAACGCCCATCGAGGAATAGCAGGGGCAATTTGTGATTGAGGCTTTTAGGCCGAATGGCCAGGGCAAAATATTTTGGGGAGGTTTAACATGACGGATTATTGGGTAGATGATGGTGATGTTGGCATAAGGCCGAATGTGGACAGGAACATTGTGCCGCCATCTAATGAAGCAATCAACAAGGATGTTGGAGAAACCGGCGACCGATGGGAAAATGCCTACGTTGAGAATCTGGACGCAAGCAAAAGCGCTGTGATCAACTCCGAGGGAGAGGGACATGCCGACAGGTTCTTCGGCGTAAAAGGTGACGAAGGAGAACAAGATGCAGACTTCCTGATCTATGCAAGTTCGAACCTGAACAGGATTTATCTTGGCACTTCGACAATTCCGGCTGTAAGCACTGACGCACGGACGGTCATGACACAGGAAGGAGAAACCGCAGCAATATCGGTAGTGAGTTTCAAGCAGCGCGATGAGGACATGGCATTCCTGGACTTCGAAGGCGCTATTGACAGCGACTGCTCGAAGAACATTTCTACCGGAAACGGCAACGGGATCGTGGACGGCCCGAAAACACGCAGCGGGGAGGGTATCGGCTGGAACTTCGCAAGGATGATCAAAATAAGGATAAACGAAGCAACAGGATGGAAAGAGTACTGGATCCCGGCATTCACTTGCGACACGGGTCATTAGGCCGATTGCGCTTGATTCTGACGGATACCCCCACGTGAGCTACTATGAAAGTACAGACAACGATCTCAAATACGCGTATTTGGAGTAGTGTTCGGAGTAAATCGAGCAATCGATTTCCATAACACAAAACGCAAGTTTCGCCCGATTTTCTATTTGCGATTTTTGCCGATGCTCGCGTTTGCTCGCAGTCCGAAGAGAGCGCCCTTTCGAGGGCGCATCTGCGGCCAGGAATGGCCGCTCTCTTGGGTGTTGAGTCCCGTTCCGAGGATGAAGCCTTGGCTCCACGACGCGAGGGGCTTTTTCGTCAATCACGGAAATCGGCAATCTCATTTTTCGCATCCTGGCGCGGGTGTCTTTACACGCTGAATGGCGGACTGTATGATATAAGTTTGTGCCCGGATAACAAGATCAGGTTTGCTTCCGGCAGCTTTTGCTATTGGAGATTCATGTGCCTAGCGTAACGCTCGAAAGGGTTGAGGAGAATCTCGCCTACTTCACGGTGGAGATGGATAAGGACGATGTTGAGAAGGCGTTCAAGGATGTCTTCAGGTACTACTCGCGCAATCTGAAGATCCCCGGATTCCGCAAGGGCAAGGTTCCTGCAAAGATTATCGAAAACAGGCTCGGCAAGGCGACGATTCTGGATGTCGTTACCGGCGACATAAAGGAAACGGCCCACAAGCTTGCATTCAAGGAAAGCGAGCTTACGCCGCGGCGCGGGGATGTGAGATGGGACAGCGTCGGAGCGATCGAGCGCGGGGCGGGAGTGACACTCGCGTTTGCCGCGCCGGTGATGCCCGAAGTGAGCCTGCCGGAGATCGACGGCGTCGAGATCGTTTTCACGCCGCAACTGCCCGATGAGAAGATGAAGGAGCAGATGGTCGAGAGCCTTCGAAAGAAGTATGCGGCATACGAGGAACTCGGCGCGGACGAGACTACTTCGAGCGGTCAACGGGTTGAAATCAGCCTGTCGAGTACATTCGTCGAGACGGGCGAGAAAAGCCCGTTTGAGAATAAAAAGGTGGTTTACGAGCTCGGACTTTCCGAGAATTTGCCGGGATTCGACGAAAATCTGTTGGGTCTGAAGTTGGGTGAGAAGAAGTCGTTTGAGTACGAAATGCCTGAGGATTTTGTTGACGAGCGCATCGCGGGAAAGCAACTCGCAGTCGAGGCGACGGTTGCCAAAGCGGAGAAAATGGTCTTGCCAGAGATCAATCTTGAGTTTATCAAAGAGAACTTCAATTTGGACAGTGAGGAAGCGTTCCACGAATACCTGGATAACGTGCTCAAATATGAAGTCGAAGCTGCAAACCTGAAACGCAAGAAGGAGCTTGCGCTGGAGCAGATGCTTGCGGGAGCGGAGGTTGAAATCACGAAGGACATGATCGATCCGCAACTCGACGCGATGGTCGAAAACGAAGAGATGCGCCTGCGTAAAGCTGGTACTTCGCTCGACGAACTGCTGCAGAAGCAGGGGCGTACGATCAAGGAATATCGCGACGAGCTGGAGCCAAATGTCAGGCAGATGATCAGGCGCGATCTTGTAGTGGGCAGGATCTCGGAGGTCAACAAGATTGAGGTAAAAAGCGCGGAAATCATGCAGGCGGCGATGCAGGTGGCACAACGCTATCAGCTCAAGCGGAAACAAGCGGAAGAGCTTCTCAAAAACCGCCAGTTTGTGATTCAGACGCATGCAAACATCCTTGAGGACAAGGTGCTTAATTTCCTGCTCTCGAAAGTCAAGTTCGTGAGCGAGGGCGAGACTGGAGATGAAGCCGCATCCCACGATGTTTCTGCCGACGAAGGCGCAACGACTATTGGGGAGCGTGTGGAAGAAGACGTTTCACCAGTGGATGATGACTCGAACGAAAAGTCTTCTGACGATGGCATCGAGGATAATGAAGAAGGAGAGGAATGAGATGAATTACTACGTGCCAATGGTAATTGAGCAATCGAATTTCGGCGAGCGGGCGTACGATATCTACAGCCGCTTGCTGAAGGACAGGATCATATTTATGGGCAGCGGTATCACAGAAGCGATCGCGAACGCTGTAATCGCCCAGCTCCTTTTCCTCGAAAAGGAAGACCCATCGAAGGATATCGATATCTACATCAACTCGCCGGGCGGGAGCATTCTGGATGGGCTTGCGATCTACGACACGATGCAGCATATCAAGCCGCGCGTCTCGACGATCTGCGTCGGACTGTCCGCGAGCATTGCGACTGTGATTCTTTCAGGCGGCAGTCAGGGAAGCCGCTTTTCTCTGCCGAACAGCAGGATTCTAATCCATCAGCCATTCGGTCGTGCGCAAGGCCAGGCAAGCGATATTGAAATACTGATGCGGGAAGCGAAGTTTCACAAGTCGAAAATATTCCGTATTCTCGAAAAGCACACAAAGACATCGTACGAGAAGATCGCAGAAGACTGCCAGCGCGATTTCTGGATGAGTCCGGAAGATGCGTTGAGTTACGGGATAATCGATGAGATTATCTATCCGAATGAAAAGGGTAAGAAGGAATAAAAGCCGATGATGATGATGGCTTAAGATATTTTCCGCATCTGAACTGCGCATGTTGAATGCTGGATAGTGCTAGAAAAGGCGATTCATTTAGGTTGTGGGAGAGTTGCCATCGTATTTGGAGATGCAATCAGGACAAAGGCCGTGGCTGAATTCTGCCTGGGAATGTTCGCTGATAAACTTCTCAATGCTTTGCCAGTAGCCCTTATCGTTTCTAATCTTCTTGCAAGAGGCGCAGATCGGGATAAGGCCTTTCAGCGTGTGAATTTCGTCGAGAGCCTTCTTTAGTTCATCGATAAGCCTGTCCTTTTCCTGCGCAGCGAGTCGTTCGCAGGTCACATCTGCGAGCACGCCCTGAAGGCGAATCGGTTCTCCGTTTGCGTTGAACACGACTTCCGTAATACATTTAATATGAAGCGTCTTACCGTTGGAAATCTGCATTCTGTATTCGGTGACTTGAGGCTCTGTCTTGTCGAGGGATTCCCTGATTTCTCGTACTACGCGCTCGCGGTCCTCGGGATGAATCGAATCGGTCCATAATGTGGAATTAGAAAGGCATTCTTCCTGTGAAAGCCCAAGGAGTGAAATCTGCGGGCTTACATAAATCAGGGATAAAGTATCATCGAGCGTTGTTTCAAAAACCACGTAGGGGATTGTTTCAACGAGGGTGCGGAACTTCTTCTCCGATATCTGAAGTTTCTTCTCTAATTGAAAGCGCTCGACGAAAATCGGCGCAATTTTGGCGATACCTATAAGCATCAGAATCGATATGATAAGGCCGATGATTTCATTCGGCAAATCGGGATGGTATGCTTCTTCGTCCGTGAATCTTCTAATGATAGGGACAATACGCCGTAGCGTCATGAATAAAATTGCCGCAGCGATAAGAATCCATGCGACACGCCGACGGGTGATGCCAATCAGCCTAAGGGCGAAAAAAGCAGCGGTACATTGCAGGATTGCTGCAAGCGAAAGAACACCAAGAGCCAGCATAGTTACAACCCTTTACATTCTATATCACGGAACCCCCTTTTTCAAGCCGTGCGTGCTTGTACATTGTTTTGCATGGCTTCGAATTACACCTGATCTGCAGTGCCGTAGATTGCTCGATAGAATTTCAACCTTGGCGACAAGCGTCGTATTATCAGCATCAATGCGATCAAATATGGTAAAATGTGATGTTCAGACCGCTTATTTGAGTGGTAAGTATGGTTTCAGAACTCGATGGAAATGGAGAAGGCACCACGCCGAAGTGTTCATTCTGCAAACAGGAGCAGTCTGTAAACGTCCGTTTGGTGAAGGGCCCGGGCGTCTACATCTGTGAGGAGTGCATCGAGGTTTGTCGCGAGCTCATAGACGGGCAGCGGGAACATTCCAAACCATTCGACCTGGCAGGCTTAGAATCGATACCCACACCGCGCGAAATTGTTGAATACCTGGATCAATACGTAATCGGGCAGAATCATGCAAAGAAGGTGCTCGCGGTTGCAGTATACAACCACTACAAGCGCGTCCGTTCGTCGGTTTCGGGTATTGAAATCGGCAAGAGCAACATTCTGCTCGTCGGCTCGACGGGCACAGGAAAAACGCTTCTTGCAAGCACACTAGCTCGCAAGCTCAATGTTCCATTTGCAATCGCCGATGCAACGAGCCTTACCGAAGCCGGATATGTCGGCGAAGATGTTGAGAATATTTTGTTCAGGCTTTACCAGGTAGCTCGGGATTTAGGTCCGGATGATGAAGCAAGCGTAATCGCGAGGACAGAACGCGGAATCATCTATATTGACGAGATCGACAAAATCGGAAGGAAAAGCGAGAATCCTTCGATTACGCGCGATGTTTCCGGCGAGGGTGTGCAGCAGGCTCTACTTAAGCTGATCGAGGGAACGCTCGCTCAGGTGCCACCGCGATTTGGCAGGAAGCACCCACATGAAGAAACTATTCCGATTGATACAACTAACATTCTCTTCATTTGCGGTGGGACTTTCGACGGGATCGAGCATCACATCAAGAAACGGCTGGGGAAGCAGATTATCGGATTTCGCGCAGATAGCTCCGAGGCGATGAAGGATGAAAGAAGTGAGCTCCTTCCCTTAATTGAGCCCGAGGATTTCGTGAAATTCGGGCTTATTCCCGAACTCGTTGGCAGGCTGCCTATAATATCAACGCTCGAAAATCTCGATGAGGATACACTCATTCGCATACTTACGGACCCGAAGGATTCAATAGTCAAACAGTATCTTTATCTCTTTGCTCAGGACGGCGCGGAGCTCTGGATAAAGGAAGATGCCTTGCAAGAAATCGCAAAGGCGGCGATTAAGCGAAATACCGGTGCGAGAGGTTTGAGGAGCATAATGGAAAAAGTGCTTCTCGATCTGATGTACCAGGTTCCGGGAGGGCCTGCCGGACGAGTCATTGAGATTGGCGGTAAGGATATCAAGGGACTTCTTGAAGGAGAAATCATCCCGTTTCCTGAGGCATCAGCCGATCAAGACGGTGAACATCCTGAGAGTGCGAACCCGCAGGCGGATGCAGCGGTCGATCTCGACGGGAGTGGTACGGCAGGGTAAACTAAGTCCTAGATTTATTGTTTGTATGATTGTTGGGTTCCGGGATTTCCGGAATCAGGGGTTAAGCTATGAAAAAGTATTATCCAAGTGGATACCGACGTAAAAGACAGCGTGAGAACACGCAGCGGCTAGTTGGATATCTCATAGTTGCCGTGGTAATCGGCGGGATGGCGGTCGTTGCGGCGTGGGCCGTGATACGAATGCTGATGCCCGGCACTCCCGAAGAAGGGGCCGTTAAACTCGCAGAAATTCACGAGGAGCTTGAGAGCCAGGCAATCGAAGAAGAAGCTGACCTGAATCCTCCACCCGAGATCAGTATCGACGAAGCCGCAGTTCCCGATGTCGAAGACACCTCGGAATCTCAGTCTGGGGATGAGCCGATCGAGCTTGACGATATCGAAGAGTTTGAAGAGAGCTTTCCGGAAATCGGCGTAACGTTGGTTGCATCGGGAGATGAAGTGGTAACCACGGATGAAGCAGATACGGAAGAGGAAACTGACGAAGAAACGACGGAGAGCCCGGAAGTGGAAGGATCACTTGTTCCTGATGCCGATGATTCAGGCAGTGAGGCAACGCCGGAAGGCGGCAGCAGCGTCAGACCGGGCCCGCCCGTTGCGCGCGAACCTGAACTTCCCGCGGATAGCGCCGCAGACAACCAGACCGATGAGTCCCTTGGCCGTGATTCCGGTCAGGAATCTTCATCAGACAGCACTGATGAACAAGCAGACGAAGATTCATCATCCTCTGCAACCGAAGGAAGCAGCGGAGCAACCGGAGATTATCTATATTCGGTTTATGCGGGTTCCTGGCATAACAAGGATGTCGCCAGCAGGAAACGCGATGAACTTTCGGGAATCGGATATGCTTCCCGCATTACCGAAAGGAACGAGGGCGGGCAGTCAGTGTTTTACGTGATCGTTCTCGACAGTACCGACAGCTATCATAAGGCTGTGGAGGTTGAAAAGGATCTCGAAAGCAAAGGCTTCGGTGAAGCGTTCGTTTGGAAGAAGAACGCATAGGCAATGGGATAGATATAGTCTCTTAACAAACAAACGAGTGACCCATTCTGCTCTCGTAAAGCGGCTTGGCATTCTGCTCGCAAACAGGTATTCAGGGCTGCTGGTAAAAGAGCGGTTTAGTGTATAATCATCGCGGTGCCGGAGTGAAGCCCCCCACAACTTCGGCACTGCTCCTTTCACGATGCCGTCTAACAAGCTTATACTCAGCACTCAGCTTCACACCGATCTTCGGTCGATATATAGCCTATTCTGCACAGATGTAGCCGCGTGCAGCAGAAAATCCCGCTGTTCGCGCGCTCGCAAGATACGTGTTGCCCTTCCCTTGTTTGCCGGTGAAATTTCGATTGCCGGTAGTTACTTGTATTTCACCTTCGCCCGTCATTCCGACTTGTCCGGCTGCACATCCTGCGCATCCCTGGTTTATGATGATAACGCCGGCGTTTGCTAGCGCTGCAATGGTACCGTTTTTAATAATTTCATTGTAAACACGCCTGGTTGCAGGTGCGATTTTGGCCATAACCCCTTCAGCAAGTCCGTATTTTTCAATCACCGATGCAAATTCGAAAAAATCTTCGGTTCTTCCGCCCGTACAGCTTCCTACGAGTACGCTGTCCACAGGAATTTTCTCGAATGCAACTTCGCCAACGGGTTTTACGTTGTCCGGTTTAGGGGGGCAGGCGATCATCGGACTTAGGCGCGATATATCGAATTCAAATTCGACGGCATAAGCGGCATTTTTGTCCGGTTCAAGAAGTGCCAGCTTTGATTTGTCGAACGATTTACCGCTGAGTTGCTCAAGCTCGTTAAGAAGGCTTTCGGTAGGCTGCAAAAAGATGGATATCGCGCCCATCTCGGTCGCCATGCTTGCGAGCGTGATTCGTTCAGACAGCGCCATTGCATCAATTGCCGCCCCGCTGATTTCCGCGCTTATTCCAAGAAGACCGCTTGCGCCGAGTTTACCGACGAGAAAGAGCGCCAAGTCTTTTGCACTTGTATTTTCAGGCACATCGCCCGTTAGTGTGATTTTTGCGCTCTGCGGGACTTCGAACCATGTGCGCGTGTGCTTGAAGCCGTATGCCACGTCAATATCGCCCATTCCCTGTCCGAAGCAACCTATGGCGCCGAGCAGGTTGAGATGGCTGTCTGTACCGATGACTATATCGCCGGGCATTGCGCGCCCTTCCTCGATCATGACGTGGTTTCCAATACCTGCATCCACGTCATAAACCTTGATGCCCCGGCTTCTGGCGAAAAGGCGGCATCGGTGCTGGTTATCGGCATATCCGATAGTGTTCGCAGGTACGTTACAATCAAACGTGAAGATCGTGCGCGTCGGATCGCCGACGGATTCACCCGAGTAGTAAGCTTCGAAGTTCTTAACGACGTTTGCTCCGCCGAAATCGCGTGCGCTGACGACGTCAAGCTTGACCCAAACGATCTGGCCCGCAACGGCATCGTCCTCGCAGTGCGCCGAGACGATTTTCTCGATAACGGTTTTTCCCTTTTCAGCCATACACAACCTCCGTTCCAAGGAGAGGAAATTATAGCCTTGTATCTGTCCTTGCTGCCCTTGATGCAGCCACTCGTGACAAGATACACTTTGCATCTCCGGGCAAGTTCATGAAATCCGGTACATCTGTCTGCATCAAGCCTCGGAAATGATCCATCTCTTTTAGAATGACATCTGAAAGGCCTAGCAAGGTTCTGAGACTGTTTAAGGATGCCTGGCGTGATATAATCGGGTGACTTTATAGCGAGGTGTTTTTAGAATGACTAAAACAGATCCTGGATGGATTTTCATAATTATTATCGTAGTCATCATCGCGCTTCTGTGGAAGCCGCTCATCGTGCCCACTTATTCAAAGATTATAAAGAATTTTTCAAATGAAGAACAGATTGCCAGGGGAAAGGAAGCTTTCTACGACGACGACCGATGGGCGATTAAGGGCGCGAGCTGCGCGACATGCCATACGCAAGGGCAAACACCACCGGCCACCAAGAACTCAGCGATGGTCGATTTCGGTTACAAACCGCTTACGGGTGTTTATCATAAGTACGTCAAGGGCGCCATGGCCAATGATCGGGAGCTCGCAAAAAAGATTAATAAGTGTATTACCCTTGGAAGCAGGCTCTCCTCGCAGTCACTTTCTACAACGAATGTAGCGATGCAGGACATAATCGCTTACCTTAAGACACTCAGATAGCCTGCTCAAGCGCGCTAGAAATACAAGTTGAAGGTTAGTTCGTAGCCTTTGAATTCCGGCACCTGTTGGCAGATGCCACCCAAACACTGGATACCGGCGCGCTGGGAGCCGAACAATAGCCGGACATCGTATTTCTGCTCAGGATCAGTATATTTCAGGACGACTTTGTCCCATCGGTTTTTCTGGGGAATCTTGAATGCGGCGAATTCATGCTCGTAATCCACGGAAAATTGCTGGTTGTAATCTATGCCCAGCCCAACGGTATATTCCCTGTGGATTCCGAATATATCGTTGATGAGCGTGTATTCCACTGCGACTGAGCTAAGGTAGTCACTATTGAGAGTACGCTGCCATTCGACGATTGCGTTGTTCTCCTTACCGAGAATATCGTAGAAATGGCGTCCTTCAACGATGATGCTGTCTTTTCCCATCTGCGGAGCCGTCCACATAAAAACTGCTTCGGTGTACGGGAAGCCGCCATCCTGAATGTTTGCCTGGGCATAGTTGAAGTCGAAGGATCCAAGCGCTTCAGGGCTCCACGTAGCCTTTATACCGTATCCTTCTTCGTCATTACCGTCAGCACCGCCGTGCTCAGGATGCTCCTTGAATGTGGCGGGAACTGCGAACTGCGAGGCGATGTGCTTGTAATCGTACATTCCGCCATACAAACTCCATTCCCTGCCGTATATCGCTGCGGAAACGATCCAGCCGCTGCCATCTTCGTATGCCTCGTCATCGTCCTGGTTGTATTCGACGTATTCACCCGTTATGTTTGCTTGCTTAAAGTCAAGTGTGCCATCAACCCCCGTAATAGTATATTCCTGTGTGCCCATAAACTCGCCGCGGTCGTCTTTTACGCTTACGTACGATCCACCGATATTTGCTACGCTGCCGATATTGAAGCCGAGATGCGCAGCTTCAATTTCGTCTTTCTTTACCACTTCATCAGTCTTGAAATCTCCCTTGAGGATCGTCAGGAGAGCTGGGCCGACTTCTATGTCGAGCTTGCCGCCAGTCAGCTCATTATCGAAATCTATCGCCTGCGCTTCGAAGCAATTCAGAGCAAGTCCCTGGCCGAAAAGAGCGCTGAAATCCCCCCCTGTTACGGTTATGGATGGGCCATGCCACCGAATAGTCACCTTTTCAAGCTCGATGCTCTTTTTTTCGCTGGGGAACGAGAGATCGTTGGAAATTCGGAAATACCCGTCGAATTTGCCCCAGCTTAAGTCGACTGCAAGCTCGTTCTCGAACTTGCTTGTGTCGCTGATGTGGTCGTTTGTGTACTGCATCTTGTTTGAACCTGAATAGTACAGCACCGGAAACGTCCAGCCCTCGTCGGCTTCACCGTCGTCGCTTTCTTCTGCGAATACGGTTTGAGGAAAAGCCAAAGCGGTGCACATGAATACAAAGGATACACAGAAAATGCAAATAAACGTGTGTTTTAATGCAGACATAGATATACCTTAAAGATCAAGTACTTGAATCGCCCATTGATAGGGCGTAGGCAGTTGAGCTATTCCGGCAGGTTTTCATCAATCGCCTTTTCAACTTCTTTCTCGACACCTTTCTTGTATCCCTGGTGGCGATAGACGATCTTGCGATCCTTGTTGATGAGGAAGGTTGTAGGCTCTGCTTTGACCTGGTAGCGTTTCCTGACTTCGCCGGTCGGGTCGAGCAGCACCGTGAATGCCCATTTTCTTCCACGGATAAAGGGCTTCGCTTTGCCGGCTTTCTGTGAGGAATCGGTATTGATCGCAAAAATCTTGAAGCCGCGTTCTCCGAACTTCTCCTCGAGACCGTCGAAGTACTCCATATATTCAACACAAGGCTTGCAGCCAAGGAACCAGAAATCGATCATCACAAGTTCGTGATCTTCGAGTACCTTAGAGAGTTTGACCTTGTTTCCGTCCATGTCCTTGAGCGTGAAATTGGGCGCGCTCGCATCAGCTGCTATGATCGGATGCAGAGCTGCAAGCGCGAGAAACATCACTGCTGCAAGAAGAACAACCTTTATCTGCTTCATAGAAATCTCCCAAGAAAAGCTCAGAGCACCAGAAATTATAACATGCAGCGTTGTTCCTTGCTTGTTCGGAGTGCATTTTGTGGCTATAATCCGCCGTCTTCACAAGTATGAGCCAAAGGAAAGTAAAGCTGATCGATCTTGGGCGAATGCCGTACGGCAACGCGCTTGTGCTTCAGCGCGAATATGTCGATAAGAGGATCGCAGGCGAGATCGGCGACACACTTCTCCTGGTGGAGCACGATCCGGTGATTACGTTGGGGCGGAGCGCGGACTCATCGAACATCCTTGCCTCGAAGGATGCGCTTGAGCGGTTCGGCATCGAAATCTACGAGATCGAACGCGGCGGCGACGTAACCTATCACGGCCCCGGACAGCAGGTCGGCTATCCGATCCTCAATATCCGCGAGCTAGGGATGAACCTGCACGAGTACCTGCGAAACCTTGAAGAGATTATGATCGCTACGCTTGCGCGGTTCGGACTCAAAGGCGAAAGGATCAGCGGTCTAACCGGCGTCTTCGTGGATAGCGCGAAGGTCGTCGCAATCGGGATCGCGGTTCGCAAGTGGGTCACGTTCCACGGCTTTGCGTTCAACGTCAACCCCGAAATGCGGCATTTTCAGATGATCGTTCCATGCGGGATAACCGATTATTCCGTAGGCTCGCTCTCCGGCTGTCTCGGCGAAGAAAAAACGCTCTCCGATTTGCGCATTCCCTTGATTGCATCCTTCGAGGAAGTTTTTTCGGTCGAAATCGATTAGCGGAGCGAGTAGTTCAGCCGCTCTTGACGGGGATACCCGTTCGTCACAAGCAGTCTGCCTCCCCCAAAAAGAATGTGCCTACCGCATGCGCCAGAATGCTTCCTTGCCGAGATCGATCTCGCCGAGCACAACGAGGATCTCTTTTGCGGGTTCCTTGCCCTGCGGATAGACCGTGAGCGTGATCTTGTCACCGATCTCGTGCTTCTGAATTTCGACGATCAACTGGTCGCCCGCCGTCAATTTCGCACCCTCAATCTCTGTAATAACGTCGCCCGCCTTGAGCCCTGCAATCGCGCCCGGCAAATCCTGGGTCACTTCACGAACGAGAACGCCTTCTTTGACGGTGTATTCGTATTCCTCTGCCCATTCAGGCGAGAGATCTTCGATCCTGATTCCGAGACCGGGATAACGGACATTGCCATGCTCGATGATGCTCTCGATCGAGCGCTTGATGCTGTTGATCGGTATTGCAAATCCGATGCTGTTCGCGCCAAGGATTATAGCTTCGTTAACGCCGATAACTTCACCTTTTGCATTGAGGAGCGGCCCGCCTGAATTGCCTGGATGGATCGAAGCGTCGGTCTGAATTAGCTCCTTGTTGGTGCGCGGGTCGTTCGTCTGAGTGATTTCAACGGCTGGGCGGTCCACAGTGCTGATGATTCCTGCTGTAACCGTCTTCTTTAGGCCGAACGGGCTTCCGATCGCGACCGCAGGCTCGCCCGGTCTGATACTATCGCTGTCGCCAAGGTGCGCACTGGGCAAGCCTGTCGCGTCGATCTTGATTACTGCAATATCCTTCATATCATCGCGGCCAACGAGCTCTCCTTCGTATTCTTTTCCGTCGTTGAGCGTCACGGTGAATCTGTTGAAATCGGCCACCATGTGTGCGTTCGTAACGATGTATCCGTCTTCGCTGACAATGAATCCACTCCCTTCACCCACACGCGGGAAATTGTGATATTCATCCCAATTGAAATCCTGAAAGCCTCGTTCTTCGAAAAACTTCCTAAACTGCTCTATCTGATCTTCGTTCGGCGGTCGTCTCGGGTCAATCTCCTTGTACCTTGGTTCCATATTGTCCACCGGACTTTCAGCAACTTCTTCCCGTACGCTTTCGGACCGTATGTTCACAACGAACGGCAGCGATGCTTCTGCAAGGTCCGCAACCCAGTAAACATTGGATGGCACTTGGTAAGCCGGCCTTTCGATTCGCTTGTCGTCAATGGCTTCCCGTTCGTAGCTCGTCGGGATTGCCTGACCGCTCGTGTTTCGCCATATGACGGTCGTTCTCCGGCCGTCCGCCCACATAATGTACGCAAACTGGGCGATGATAACGAGGAACATCAGCACTAAGAAAAACTTCCATCCGCCGGAAAGCCCCTGAACCTTGATTTCGCTGACCTTGTCAGCTTCCTTCTCGCCATATTCCATAATCTGTACCTCCAAAGGCATCGCCCGAAAAACGGGCATTTACACACCTGCGCCTGCTTATCAGGATGGAATTACAGACGCCCGGCAGCCTGAATTGTTCGATCATCAACACTTGTCCGCTCATACTCGTCGGTAGACATCGGACACGCACGCGCGACGCGCGTCAGTAATTATAACCAAGTTAGGCGAAATTAGTGCAGTTTAAGAGCGCGTGTCTGCTAACCCCAGATCGGCACACCCGAAAAAAAGCCGAGGATCAGGCAGAGCGACGATGTCCCAAGTCCGATCAGCAGGTTGTCATCGAGCGGTGTATCGAGGCTTTCGAGCACTGCGACAGCCGCACCGATCACGAGCGCCTGGAAGAATGCGACGCCGGTAATGCTTCCGCCCATCCAGATGAGCGCAAACAGGAGTGCGAGCGATGAGCCCAGAAAGCAGGCGATGGAACCGTACACCTTCTTCCGCTTGTTCCACGGCACGGGCGGCGATGCAGGCCCGCCCACAATTGCCGAAAGCCCGTCGCCCACCGCCAGTACGAGCCATGTGGCGGTCAGTATGTCGGGTCGGTTGTGAAAGAACAAAGCGACGATGAAAATCGTGCCGAAGTAGTATCGCACCCCCCACATTACGCCGTCGCGCAGCTCGGTGGGGCGCGCCATCGGGATCAGGATTTGCCAGTGCGACCTGAGCGCCCAAGCGCCTACTGCGAGCACGCCCGTTCCAACGACCTGCCATGGCACGGGCACGAACTTGACGAGAAGCGCGATGCTTCCAAGCAGCATGTGAATGCCCTTGCGCAAGTAATGGCGGTATCGAACGCCTGATAGAGATTTCGCAGTCACGGGGGGAATTATAGCCTGCAATGCAATCAAAACACGATGATTGCCTGCTTATCGTGTTGCTGTCGGCTATCTTAATGGCCTGTATCCGGTGCTGGCCGTTAGCCCGCGCGCCCGCATCGGCCTCGGAATGCCCGTTTTAGCATGTAGCACAGGCTTCCAGCCTGTGAATATTAAACACCACAGACGGGACGTCCGTGCTACGTTTGGAGCACTACCCGATTCAACAGCAATCGAGGTGTAAGAGCCAACTACTTAATTCTTGCTACAAACTGTCCGGGTGGAGCTTCACATATTGCAAGCCAGGCAAAAATGGAGGGGGGGATCCCCCCTACAATAACTCCCATTTATTAGCTAACTTCAATGTCGATTGCTGGACCGATGACGCCAAACGTATAGGTGTTCCCATCAAGATCAGTGTAGAACGTCTTATCATGTGTGCCGTCGTTGCCCTGAATATCGACCGATGCAGTGCCTGAACCGGTGCCCCTGAACTTGAGAACAGCGATGATGGCGGGACTTCCGCTTACCGCCGTCATCGCGTTGTTGCTCCAGCAAATTCCCGCGTCAACGAATGTTGATTGCGGAAGCGGTGGACTGACACTTAGCGCAACACCATCCTGGTCACCGAAGCCTGCCCACGCGTCGAGTCCCACGTATGCAGCGTACAGTGCGTCGCCCCCGCTTGTCGCGTCGCCCGACATACTCATGGCGAAGTCGTTCGAGAACATGAAGTTCGTCTCCGACTGCGTCAAACAGCCGATGCCCGTGCAAAGAAGCTCGCTGTTCGAAACAAGCAGACGAACCGCGTTCAGGTTCGCAAGAGGCTTAGCGGCTGCAACATTCGCAAGAACGAAGACATAGGTGAACTCACCTGTAGCGACCGTAGGAACCGGCGCATAAAGCGCGATCGTGTCCTCGGCAATGTCCGGAATCTCCTGCTGATTGCCAACAAGGAGCGTGAAGTTGTAGGTATCGCTTCCTAAATCGTTTGTCACCATAAGGCTTGCGTCGTACTCATCCGCCGCGCCTATCATCACGGTCGGATTCTGCTCCGATGAATTATTAGGAATCGAAGCTCCGCCGAAATTCCAGCTGTATGTAAGCGGCGGTGTGCCATGCACAACTGCTGAAAAGGTCGAAGGCTCGTTCGGTATACACCATAATGGGCTTACACTTATCACGCTTGGCACTTGCGGCGCTTCCTCAATGTATAGCGTAAAGCCGAAGCTATCGTTGCCGATGTCGTTAAACACCTGAAGCGAGCAAGGATAGCTGCCGGCAGCACCCGGCGTTATCAAAGGACTCGCCTCGGTCGAAGTTGACGGCGTTGCAGCGTCGCCGAAATCCCAGTAGTACGTTAGTGGTTCAGCCCCTGAGACGGATGCAGAGAAAACTATGGGCGCGGACTCCAATCCGGATGTCGGCTCGACAGAAGCGATAATAGGCAATCCGGAGATGGATACTATATTGCTCCTCTCTCCGTGGATGAGGTCAGCGCCAACCGGTTCAACAGCGACATAGTCGTTTGCTCCAACCGGTAGTATCACGCTAAACGTCTTCGGGAATACGCCTGCATCGCCGAACGGAATGGGAGAACCGATTACTGTGAATCCGCTGTCCGGCTGGCTCGAAGTCATTATCCGATATTCCATTACCGTGTTCAAATACCCCTGCGCAATAGGTGTGATATCGCTGATTCCCACTTCGCCGCTTTTGTCGCCATCGATCCACGATTCGAGCGCGTCATCGCCGATTCCGTCATTGGTTTTAGCGAGGTAGTTCTGCGCGATCATCGTGATATCGGGGATGCCCACTTCGCCGGATGAGTCGTAATCGCCGACGTTCACGTACGACCAGTTGAGCCGTTCAGTATCGTCGTACGTCAAATCCGTGACGCGGCCCGCATCGCCTAATGGCGCGGCGGATGTGAGGCGGTCGAGCTTCGACGCTTCCATCTGGCGGATGAACTCCTCGCGCAACATCTCGAACACGCCGGGATCGAAATCGGGATCAGCAACGACTTCAGCCGGCGGCTCGTAGGCCTCGATCTCGGCGATCACCTGGGCAAGTGTTCTTTCGATAGGCTGTGGTTCAGCTGTGTCATCAGTATCGCCTTGGAATATGGAACTCGTTTCTCCAAAAGGAATCCCCACCGAATGCTTCGTGCCTCGCTTCCCGCAGGAAATGATTATCCCCGCAAAAATCAGCGCAAGAAGAACCAAGGCTGTTATGCCTGCAACGTTATACCTTTTCATAATGCCCCTCCAAGTCAAAATGCCACCGCAAACGCTTTGAGTTGTCAGGGCAATAATAACTTCGGCTGACTCAGCTATCAATGACGCTGGAAAACGCACATTTCACGCGGGTTTGAGTTTATGGCGAGGCTACAAATTTGCAGGTAAGAGATGCTCGTCTATATAAGCTGGCTTACCGGCCGACCATTTTCCATGCACCTGGCAGAAGGAGCGAGGCAACGGCTATCTTGATCGCATCGCCCGCGATGAACGGAAGCGCGCCCATCGAAATTGCGTTTGGAATGCCGACATACAGCGATAACCAGGCAACGCCGAAGAAGTAGATAATCGCATTGCCGATAACCATCGCGACTATCGCAGTCGAGATCTTCCTGTCGAATCCGCGCTCGGCGAGAAGCCCGACGATGTATGCCGCCGCGATGAATCCGAGGATGTATCCGCCTGTCGGTCCCGCTAGCCTAGCTATCCCGATAGCGCCGCCTGCAAAGATGGGCAATCCCGCAAGCCCCATCGCGATGTAGGCCAGAACCGACATGACTCCTCTGCGGCTTCCGAGCGTAACGCCTATCAGCAGAACGGCAAGTGTCTGGCCGGTGATCGGAACAGGTGTGAACGGAAGCGGCAACACCACCTGCGAGAGAAGAGCTATGAGAGCCGTGCCGCCGATAACAAGCGCGACGTCGAACATCCTGCCGGTAACAAGCGCACCCGGCCTGATAAGGTCAGCAATAACAACTGATTCCATGCGTTTCATAGTTTTCTCCGAAAGCACCTGGTGTTCCTGCGAGCCCGATGGTATTCCCCATCGAGGGCAATTTCAGGATATATTCTCAGCCGGTAATCTGTCAAGAATCCGCGCTGAATACCATAAAGTGATGATATGGGAGAGCGGTGGTTTCATATCTGTGCAGGCGGATTGCATAAACGTTATAATTCATATCGTGGAGCCGATCGATTTCACACGGTGGTGCCCGGCGGACACCGCGATCAGGAAAACCTGGCACTACTGCAAGGACTGCGAGGCCAGGCGCAAAGCGCGGCGCTGCCCGTACATGTGGCTCTACTGGGAGCGTAAGAAACTTAGCGAGACCGATCCGCCACCGCCGCTCGAAGTCTATGATCGAGTATGCCTGAGCTGCGGAAGCAAACTAACGCTTCATCATGCTCTTATCCACCTGCTCAATGCCAGCGGCTATAGAAACGTGAATGTAGGATTCGATCACAAAAAGCAGATCGCATATTTCGAGAACTGTCCGTACTGCTTCTCAGGCATCGGTTGGTTCCCCGGCAAGCCACCGCCCGAAGAGGAAATCAGCACCGAGCAGGCTCTCGTACTTGACCGCATAATGCGCCTTGAGAAGCTTCTGGACGCGGAAACTGATGATGTAGAAGAAAGGCACAAACGGATTTCGCGCGCAGTTCGCGGCAAACGGGAAATTGATACGGATTTCGTGAGATTCATCGAATACGAAGGCGCGGATATTGTTTCCCCCGACAGTACGGAGCAAAAGCCCTCGGGAAGAGTTCCGAAGCGGAAGGTCGCTGAAAAGATCGAATGGATATTCCCCCGCGAGGACGAATCACTTGAAGAAGTGGACGCTGACTTGGCGGCGGATCTACATTCCTCAAACGATGATACACCCTTCGGCATTGAGCTTCCATTCGAAGATGAAGCGGATTCTGCGCTCGATTCCGTCCCTGGCGCGGATGATGAAGTTCCTAGCTTGGAATCCTTACGCGATCCTGCAGCTGAGCTTGGCAGTACGGACAACGAAGTCTTAGGAGAACCGTACGAGGTAGACCCTGTTTTGGACGGAATTTCGCGCTGCCCGAACCACCCCCATCGAAATGCGGACAGGGAATGTCCGCTCTGTCATCAGAAGTACTGTCGCGATTGCATGTTCCTCGTAAACGGCGTATATGGCTGTGGAGGCTGTTTCGACAATCCGAAGATCAGGAGGATGTACGACCTGCCCAGGGATTGGAAGACCAGGCGGCCCGCGGAATTCGAGCCAAGCCCCATCCCGAAGGAATACCGCGGCTTCGGACTTGTCAAGATAACCTACGAAGGTGTGCCGGCAAATCCCGGGCACAGGTTGATTGCGCATCTCGCGGACGCTCTCCTTGCAGCACTAATTCTCGGCCTCCTCCAATTCCTTTTCAGTGGCCCGTTCAACCGAGCGTTCGAAGCGCTTCACCAGTCCGTCATGGCAGTCTTAAAGCGCGTTCATTTCAACAACGTGGATTATCATTCCCTGCTCGCCGACCTGCCGCATGCAGAGGCCGTGGGACGCGCATTCGGATTTGGATGGCTGATGGACTTCGGCGTTGCGGCGCATTTGGCCTGGTGGATTGTTGGGCTTCCGCTTCTTACCTGGTATTTTATCGCGATCTGGACGACGAGAACATCGAGAAGCCCAGGCCAGACGATGTGCAATCTGATCGTGGTTCGGGAAGACGGAACCAGGCTCGGATTGTGGGCCAACCTCGTTCGGGCAGCAGGCGCTGTTGCAGGTGTTCTGAGCTTCGGGCTTCTTGCTTTCCTCAGCTATACGAGCGGGCCTGCAGACAGGATTGGATTTGTTGACGGCATAAGCCACTTCCGCGTGGTAACCTATTCCGGACAACGCATTAGACCGCCCGATGGAAGGATCATCATGGTTGCCGCTGTTGACGGCAGAGCGCCGCCAAGTGAGACAGCTCCACAGGGTGAGGAAGATAATTCTTAAGAGTACGGCTGCTTACTCTGTTTAACTGGGGCAGGTGATAGATAGTATGGGCGATAATTCGGAGATGCACCTTTGCGCTGGCGGCGTCGTCCTCAGGGAGAACCCGGAGGGTGAACCCGACGTGTTGCTTATCAAGGTAAAACGTGGAGACGGCAGGATTGAGTGGCTTCTGCCAAAGGGGCACATCGAAAACGATGAAACGGAAGAAGACGCCGCGAAACGGGAAATCAAAGAGGAAACGGGCATTGAATCGTGCGAGCTAAAATCACATGGGGAAATCGGCTATATCTCGTATTCATTCACAACCGATTTATCGGAGCAGGCAGAGAAGACCGTAAGATTTTTCCTGTTTTCGCTTCCGGAATCTTCAGCTCCTTTGGAGATGAATGAAAGGCAGCTCGAAGAAGGTATCGTCAAAGCAGACTTCTTCTCGAAGGGAAAAGCCGGGATGCTCCTGTCGTTTGAGGCCTACCGCAAACTTGCAGAAAGAGGATTCAGCGAATTCGAGCGAAGATCAGGATGATAATCGCATGTTCGCAGTATGATTTGGATCAATATGGCTTTAGCCTGTGAGTTATGATAAAATGCCAGTAAGTCCTGAATGCCCGCGTCTTGCGGACAATCGGGCAACAATCTGGAATGGTTTGTATGGGTGCTGACGCATCAAATATGGATACTCAGCTCGCCACTACCCGTCCCCTGAGGAAGGTCAGGGACAGGTTTGGCGAGATTCTGCTGGCTCAGGGGATCATAAACGAAAACCAGCTTGAAGAGGCCGTCAAGCTTCAGAAAACCAAGCGCAAGAAGCTCGGCGTACTACTTATCGAACTGGGCTACTGCGGAGCAGAGCAGGTACAACGGGCGCTCGCAATCCAACTGGGCGTAGACTTCGTCGATGTACGCGGGCTTGAATTCACAGACGAGCAACTGAGCCTTATCAGCTCGAAATTCATCACTTCCTACAAAGTACTGCCCTACCGCCGTCAGAACAACCGTCTTTACGTCGTGATGTCCGATCCTCTCGACTACTCTGTAATCCAGAGCCTGGAGCTCGCGACCGACGCGATCATCCAACCACTCATCGGTGTCGAAGAGGACATCAAGAAGGTAATCTACGAACACTTCGGCGCAAAGCAAACCGCAGAGCAGCTTATCGCCGATCTCGGTGATGATGAAGATGCGGTCAAAGAGGAAGAGGAAGCCGATGTGAATGATGCGCCGGTGGTCCGTCTCGTAAACTCGGTTCTCGAAAACGCAATACGAGAAAAGGCCAGCGATATTCATATCGAGCCGGAAGAGAAGCAGACCTGCGTCAGGCTTAGGATCGACGGACGCCTTCATCGTGCGATGACCATACCAAAGCAGATTCAGAGTGCCGTGATAAGCCGTCTGAAAATAATGGGCAGGATGGACATCGCGGAGAAGCGTATACCTCAGGACGGCAAGATCAAGACACGTCTCGACAATCGCCCCATAGACATTCGTGTGAACACGCTTCCAACCGTATGGGGCGAAAAGCTCGTGATGCGTATTCTCGACCAGTCCGCGGCTCTCGTTCCTCTTGAAAAACTCGGATTCAGGGAAGACGAGAAGGAAGTAATCTCCAAGCTCATCAAGGCACCGAACGGAATCATCCTCGTTTGCGGGCCGACGGGAAGCGGCAAATCAACAACTCTTTACAGCATCCTTTCGAAGGTCGCCACATCTGAAATAAACGTCACGACCGTAGAAGATCCTGTAGAATACCAGATGCCGGGCATTAACCAGGTCAACACCAATCCCAAGGCGGGAATGACCTTCGCGAGCGTCCTGAAAAGCCTTATGCGCCAGGACCCGGACGTAATCATGGTCGGTGAGATCCGCGACAAGGAGACAGCGGAAATCGCCGTTCAGGCGTCACTGACCGGCCACCTCGTAATTAGCACCATACACACCAACGACGCGCCCAGCACCGTGAGCCGGCTTTTCCATATGGGGCTTGAACCGTTCGCCGTCAGTGCAGCGCTTATAGGCGTTATCGCTCAGCGACTGCTCAGGCGAATCTGCGAGGACTGCAAAGAAGCTGTGGATATCACTGAGGAACAGATGAAGCTCCTCAAACCATACTTCGGCAAGGAAACACCGACGCAAATCTTTAAGGGTAAAGGCTGTAAGATATGCCATAACACGGGCTATAAAGGCAGGGTCGGCATCTATGAGATTATGATGATCACACCGGAGCTTCGGGAACAGATAATTAACCGTGCGAATACAGATAAGCTACGTGAAAGTGCGATCAAACAGGGCATGAAGCAACTTTACGACAGTGGCATGTTGAAAGTGATAGATGGAATTACTACCATCGAAGAGGTTTTCAGGACTGCCCGCTCCGATGCGTAATCTTCGATAACTTCGATCAGGTTGGAGAGTTTAATGGCCAAAGAGTATTTCATAGATGATTTGTTGCACTACATCGTCAAGAAAGGGGCAAGCGACCTCCACTTAACGGTGGGTTTGCCACCGGTTATGCGCGTATCGGGTGAACTGCAGAAGTTCGGCAACGAGATTTTTAAGCCGGATGCCCTTAAAACGCTCATATACAGCTTCATGAACGAGCAGCAGATCCGCCGCTTTGAAAACGAAAAGGAGCTCGACTTCGCCTACAGCATCCCCGGACTTGGGAGGTTCAGGGTGAACGTTTTCAACCAGCGCGACAGCACTGCTGCGGTACTCCGTGCCATTAGCAGCGAAATTAAGAGCGTTGAGGCGCTGGGCATTCCGCCTATTACGAAGGATCTAGCGCTTCTTCCTCGCGGTCTTTTCCTCGTAACCGGCCCCACGGGCAGCGGCAAATCCACAACACTTGCAGCGCTCACCGATCACATCAACAAGTCAAAAAAGTCGCACATTATAACGATCGAGGACCCGATCGAGTACCTGCATAAACACAAGAACTGCGTTGTCAACCAGCGCGAGGTTGGAAGCGATACGCACAGCTTCACCGAAGCATTGAAGCGTGTTCTGCGCCAGGATCCTGATGTGATACTCCTGGGCGAGATGCGTGATCTTGAAACCATTTCAACGGCGGTAAGTGCTGCGGAAACCGGACATATGGTATTTGCAACGCTGCACACTATCGACGCGGCTCAGACAATGGACAGAATGATCGACGTTTTCCCGCCCTCTCAACAGGATCAGATTCGCCTGCAGCTCTCGAACGCACTCCAGGCCGTACTCTGCCAGACACTGTGCAGGAAAATCACAGGCGGGCGCGTTCCCGCTATCGAGCTGATGATTGCCACGAGCGCTATCCGGTCGCTTGTTCGCGAAGGGAAAAGCCACCAGATTCATACAACCATCCAGATGTCCGGCAAGTTGGGCATGATCACGATGGATCAGAGCTTGAAGGATCTTTACAAGAAGAACATCATCTCGAAGGAAGAGGCGTTAGGAAAGGCGAGCAACCCGGTCGAGTTCCGGCAGTTTATAATGGAGTAGGCAAGAACCGTCTCACGCCTGCTCATTTCAAGTACGAATATCCGATCCTGCTTGCGTATTCCGAGGTGGATTCAAATGACCGAACAACCCAATTTGAACGAAGTTTTCGATATGATGGTGAGTGGCGTATACATTGCAACCGCGGATGACGGCGAGATTAAGGCGGGTTGTACGGTAGTCTGGGTATCGCGATGCAGCTTTGACCCGCCAATGGTTGCTGTATTCATAGCCCCAGAGAGATTCTCCCACGATGTTGTGAAGAGAGCGAAGCATTTCTGCCTGAATGTCATCGGTGAGAACCACTTCGAGCTGGCGAAATCCTTCGGCCTTGCAAGCTCGCGTGATACCGATAAGTACACAGGTGTGAGCTTCGAAAAGGCCAAAACCGGAGCTCCCGTTCTGAATGATGCCTGTGCGTATCTCGACTGTGAAGTCGTCGAGACATACACGACGGGTGATCATACATGCTTCGTCGGACGAGTCGTCGCAGCGGAGCGGCTGAGCCCCGAAAAACCGCTGAAGTACAGGCACAGCGACTATTATCCTGAAGAAGAGCAGGAAGCCGAATCAAAGGCGGAAAGCCGAAACTAGAAGCTTATCCCGATGCTTGCACCGAGACTGCCTGATCCATCGCCCTCGAAGGTCCTGTAGCTCCCCTGGAGCTCAAGAACGATGTTGTCCGACATAGAGAACTTGATTCCGCCAAGCCCGCCGAAACCGAATCCGTCGCTGTCACCGAACCCGGCATTTACATTGCCGCCGAGGTAGGTGATCGCTCCGCCCGTATACCAGATGTGTGTCGCGCCGCACGTGACCGACGTACAATCCACCTCGGTCGTGTGCGTGACGCGGAGGTCTCCCAGCCAGCGCCCGTTGACCGCACCACTTTCGAAGAATCTGTTGAAGCCAAGGCCGAACAT
>JAGGVC010000041.1 GCA_021158185.1 bacterium
CTTCAGTGCAAAGGGCATCGCAAGGAAGCTCAAGGGCGCATATAAACAGGCTGAGAGCGAAGGAAACACTGCGGCGTTTGTGAAGATACTCGGCCAGGAACGCCAGTGGTACAAGATGCTCGCGAGGAACGATGGTGATTCAGCGTAATTCGAGCAACCGAGGCCATCCCCCGAAGAGATGCGCATATCTACAGAAGAACTGCTTAACGGAATGACAGAAGAAGAAATCGACGAGTTTATGGGTACGAAGCCAAGGACTGGCTAATTCAGTCGCATCGAAGGCCGTTTGTCATCCGCGTATCAGTCTGCAAGGGGGCAAGATGGCGGGGACACCTTTCGGCCTGAAAAGATGTAGGGCGGGAAATAATGGGTGGAGCGCGGGTATTCCCGTCCGCCACGGACGTGGGATGTGCACCTTCCTGCATTGTATATGCAGGCTCGACGGCCTTGGATACTCTTCTGTATCGGAGCACCGGGCGGGGAAGATATGCTATACTTATACTGGCAACAAGACTCTCCCGGGGTGGTTTGTGGACGAGAGTACAAGGTATCGTCGCTGATCAGCTTCCAGCATGAACCGGCCGTGCTTTGAAGGAAGAGAGAAGAGTTGGTCAAAACAGAGGAGAAACACGTCTTAATGACAACGCCAAAGAAAAAGGGTACAGCCGCGGGGAAAAGACGGCTGCGAAAGGAAAGTCAAAAAGGAAAACTGCGGCAAGCAAGTCTGTCGCGAAGATCCTTGTGACGCGCCAGGATGAGCTGCTGAGTGATTGGATGGATAACATCAAATCGCTGACCGGGACACGGACGCTCGAGCTGATGACCGAAGAGCAACTGCGCGTCTAGACGAAGGGTCTGCTGAAAACGCTGACGGTAGCCTTCAACGCCGAGGAATACATCAGCATCGAGGGACCGGAGTTCGCAGACTCGGTTGCCAAGGTGAGCGACATCAGCGCAATCCGCGCCGAGCAGGGCTTCACCCCCAGCGAGACGGCGTTCTTCACCGAGGCCAAGGGGCTGATCATCGACATCATGTCGATGGACGTGGTCGACTCGTTCATGGTGCGGGTGATCAACGACACGGCGATCCAGGCGGGCATGCTCGGGATGCAGGTCATCCTGTGCGGCATGCAGCCGGACGTGGCGCTGACGCTGATCGAGATGGGACGGGAACTCATCGGCGTCGAAACGGCCCTGAACCTCGATCAGGCCTTCAACCGCTTGGAGACGTTGATCGAAGAGCGGGAGGCCTGATATGACGCACAAACAGGTAGAACTGAAGCAGTCGATCGACATCGTGGCTGCCCGCCAGGCCAGCCGCGAGATGGTGCGCGAACTCGACCTCGGCAAGGCTGACCAGACCCGTCTGGCCACGGCCGTCTCCGAACTGGCGCGCAACGTGATCCAATACGCTGGTGAGGGCGTGTGCGTCGTCACCGATGAGTCGGACAATAAGACAGACGTCATCCGCGTGGTGGTCGAGGACCATGGCCCCGGTATCGCCGACGTTGACAAGGCGCTCGAATCGGGCTTCACGGGTATACTTCTGCAGCGCCTGGCAGGTTCTCTCAACGACGAACAAGCCAAGCAGTTGAACATGGTGCGCGACAGCAGCCGTCATCTGCTGAACCTGATAAACGACATCCTGGACATTTCCAAGATCGAGGCCGGGCAGATGCATATCGTCTTCGAGCCGTTTGATATGCGCGAGGCGATTAAGAAAGTGGTGCAAGGGGTGACTCCGTTGGCCGAGGAGAAAATGCTTTCGCTGTCTGCGGAGATCGCGCAGGAGGTGTGCCGGATCGTAAGCGACCGGAGACGGGTCGAGCAGATCCTCATCAACCTGGTCAACAACGCCGTGAAGTTCACCGAGAAGGGCGATGTGCGCGTCGAGTGCGAGGTCGGCGATGGCCGGCTGGTGACTCGCGTGGTTGACACGGGCATCGGGATCAAGCCCGAGGACATGGGCAAGCTGTTCAATGTATTCCAGCAGATCGATACAGGGTTGGCCCGCCTGCACGAGGGATCGGGGCTGAGACTGTCCATCGTAAAGAAGCTGGTGGAGATGCTGGGCGGCGAGGTCCGGTGCGAGAGCGAGTGGGGAGCGGGGAGCGTTTTCACCTTCACGCTGCCAATGACGAAGGGAGTAGACAATGAAGCAGAAAATTCTAATCATCGAGTATAACGAGCAGAACCTCTACCTGATAACCTTCATCCTGGAGAAGATTGGTTACGAGGTTCTCCAGGTGCGGGACGGCCGCGAAGGTATCGAGCTGCCAGGCCGGGTCAAACCGGATCTGATCCTCCTCGACATCCAGCTGCCAATCATAGACGGCTACGCGGTGGCGCGGGAGTTGAGGAGCAACCCGGAGCTCGCGGATATCCCCATCGTGGCCGTGACTTCCTACGTCATGGTCGGCGACAGGGAGCGGATTTTGGCTGCCGGCTGCACGGGCTATATAGAGAAACCCATCAACCCGGATACGTTCATGACCGAAGTCGAGCGGTATCTGCCGGCCAAACCGTCAAACCGAGGAGGTGGGTCATGACAAAGGTTCTGATTGTCGATGACATCGAGCAGAATCTCTACTTGCTGCGGACACTCCTGGAAGGCCACGGCTACGAGGTAATCTCCGCGATCAATGGGGCAGAGGCCTTGGAGACGGCGCGGCGCGACCCTCCAAACTTGATCATCTCCGACATCCTGATGCCGGTCATGGACGGCTTTACGCTGTGCCGCGAGTGGAGAAAGGCCGAAGCTCTGAAAGATATTTCCTTCATATTTTACACGGCCACATATACAGATGAAAGAGATGAACAACTCGCCTTGCAGATGGGAGCAGACAAGTACATTCGCAAGCCTGCTGAACTGGATGAGTTTATGAAAATCATACAAGACGTGATGAAAAATTATGAGAAGGGCAAGGCAAAGCCCAGGTTGCCTGTATTGGTAAAGGAGAAGGAGGTATTAGAGCTATACAGCAAGAGTCTGGTCAGGAAACTTGAGAAAAAGATGCTGGATTTGGAAAAGGAGATCGCAGAACACAAGCGGGCAAGGGAGATAGTAGAACATCTTAACTTGATGCTCCGTGCTATCCACAACGTCAACCAACTCGTCATAACGGAAAATGACAGGGAGAGGCTGATCAAAGGCGCGTGCGAGATCCTAACCGGGATCCGGAGCCATTATAATGCCTGGATCGCATTGCTTGATGAGTCGGGAAAGCTGGAGATGGCCGCGGAGTCCGGCCTGGGAGATGATTTCCAGCCCATGCTGGAAATGCTGAAGCGCGGCGATCTGACGATTTGCGGTAGAAAGGCAATGGCGCAGCCCGGTGTTATTGTAATAGAGAATCGGCTTTCCAGCTGTGACGCCTGTCCCATGGCAAATAAATGCGGAGACAACGCTGCGCTGATTGTCAGGCTAGAGGCTGAGGGAAAAATACACGGCCTGCTGTCCGTATCCATACCGGGCCACATTGCCGTAGACAAGGAAGAGCAGGTCTTATTCAAGGAAGTTGCCGATGATATTGCCTTCGCGCTATACCACATTGAACTTGAAAGAGAGCGCATGCGGGTGGAGGAGGCGCGGGAACGTCTCCTGCACGACACGAACGAACGGGTGAAGGAACTGCGCTGCATGTATGGCGTAACAGAATCGATCCTCAAGTGCGAGACGATGGAAGAGGTCTTCGCGGATGTCGCAGCGCTGATTCCGCCGGGCTGGCACTATCCTGAGATTACGCGCTGTAAAGTGCGCTTTGAGAGCACGGACTACGTCTCTGAGCCTTTTGAAGAGTCTGAGTGGAAGCAGGCAGCGGATATTGTCGTCAGTGGTGAGGTATGTGGCACCGTGGAGGCCTATTACCTCGAGGAGCGCCCCGAGTTGGACGAGGGACCGTTTCTCAAGGAGGAGCGGAACTTCATCAAGTCTATTGCCGAACAGCTGGGCCTGGCTATAGAGCGCAAGCGGGCGGAACAAGAAAAGGAGCAACTGGAGGAGCAGTTGCGCCAAGCGCAGAAGATGGAGGCCATCGGCAGGCTCGCCGGCGGTGTAGCCCACGATTTCAACAATATGCTTAGCATCATTCTCGGCTACGGGCAGAATCTTCTCGACCAACTTCATCGTGAAGATCCCTTGTTAGAACAAGCGGAGGAAATCGTCAAGGCCGGACGGAGGTCGGAGGCGCTTACCCGTCAGCTCCTGGCCTTCGGGAGGCGACAGACGCTTCAGCCGGAGGTGTTGAACCTCAATACCATTTTGAAAAACCTCGATAAAATGCTGCGCCAGCTGATCGGTGAGGATATCATCATAGATATGGCGCTTGCTGAGGATCTGGTTTGCGTGGAAGTCGATCCTGGACAGATCGAGCAAATCATCATGAATTTGACGATCAACGCCCGGGATGCCATGCCCAAGGGTGGGAAGTTGGTAATCGAAACCGCCAACGTTGAACTTGATGATCTGTATGTGAACAGCCATGTGAGCGTCATGCCCGGGAAGTATGTGATGATTGCCATTTCGGACACAGGGGACGGCATGGACAAGGAGACCTTGTCCCAAATCTTCGATCCGTTCTTTACGACAAAGGAGATGGGGAAAGGCACCGGACTCGGGCTTTCCACGGTATACGGCATTGTGAAGCAATCCCGCGGAAATATCTGGGTCTACTCGGAGTCTGGACAAGGCACAACCTTCAAGATATACCTTCCGCAAACAGACGCTAAGCCGGAAACAAAAGCAAAAAGAGTTGCGAAAAAAGAACCTCTGGGTGGTGGTAAGCACATACTGGTGGTGGAGGACGAGCCCGCCTTGCGGGGCCTTTTAGAGACAATCCTTCCGATGCAGGATTATCAAGTGACGGTCGCGGCGAACGGCGGCGAGGCCTTGCTGCTGATTGAAGAGAAAGGATTGAAACCCGACCTGGTCATCACGGATGTGGTCATGCCGGGGATGAGCGGCCCCGTGCTGGTGGAACGTTTCCGAACGAATCAGCCGGATCTTAAGGTGCTTTACATGTCAGGATATACGGACAACGCCATCGTTCACCACGGTGTCCTCGATCCAGGCACGCCCTTTATTCAGAAGCCTTTCAACATCCGTGACATTGCGGCAAAAATCCGGGATGTACTGCTGGGGCGGGCAGGATGAGCACGCCGATGAGACGTGATTCTTCTTGGGAGTGATGAAGGAGCGGCCAGGAAAAACCTCTTCGGAGATCGTGAGACGAAAAGCATACGGAATGCGACGTCGGACACCGCTTCCGGTTAGCCGGGAGCGGACCGCTCTTTGATAACTCGTTGAATTACGAAGGCTTACGACTCATGGATTTTATGAGGTATGTCTATCAGGCAATTCCGCGTTTTCCTCTGTGGTAGAATGGCTTGCTTTAAGCATGTGGAGGTAGTTTTGGCGGATAATCAAGGCGATCAAGTAGCTTTATTGCAGAGGCAGCTTATTCGCTATGCCGATGACCTCTCGAGCGCGATCCAGCATACTGCAGAATTGGAGAAATCATCTGAAGCAATTAAGAAACAGCTGACTGCCTATGGCCAGGATTTCCGGAAGATCTATGACGAGTTAGCTGTACAGCTTGAAAAAACCAAGGCAGCATATCTGGAGATAATCCATCGCTTGTCTCTCGCTGCGGAATTCAAGGACGAGGATACAGGCGATCACATTGAACGAATTAGTCATTATTCGGCAGTAATGGCGTAGGAACTTGGCTTACCACCGGATGAAGTTGAAATGGTTCTCTACGCTTCGCCCATGCACGATGTAGGAAAAATTGGCATTTCAGATAGTATTCTTCTTAAGCCTGGCAAGCTGACAGACGAAGAATTCGCTGAGGTGAAAACCACACGCTCTATGGTGCCAAGATTCTCGAAGGATCGGATGCCGAGGTCATCCGGCTGGCGCACACGATCGCCTTGACCCACCATGAGAAATGGAACGGTAACGGCTACCCGCAAGGCTTGTAGGGCGAGGACATCCCCATTGTCGGCAGGATCGTGAATCTGGCGGATATGTTCGATGCGTTGACGTCGCGTCGTCCCAATAAAGACCCGTGCCCAGTTGGGGTTGCTGTAGGAATAATCAGGAAGGAACGGGGGGGAGGGAAGCTCTTGATCCGAAGGTTGTGGATGCGTTTCTGGAGAATTTGGATAAGATTCTGGCAGTGAAGGAAGAGATCGATCCTGAATCACATCGCACTTCATCCGGATTTGCCTTAAGCGAAAGAGACAGAAGTGATGGTTTGATAACCAAGAGTGACATCCAAAACGAGGAGATTCAAGATGATTGACGATCTGCTTGATGCTTCGCTTACACGCAGCCAACTGCTGAAGTACGCCGAGGATGTCGCAAAGCTGTATGGAAACCTGAAAAGTGAGAACACGCTCCTTGCGCATGCAAACGCGGAGCTTGAACTGGCATCGCAAGAGAAAGCGACTATTTACTGTCTCTTACGATCATCTGAATGACATCTACTGATTCGTCTATGTTTTTGAGCTTGATCTTCCCAACCGGCTCAAAGCTCATTCTGGGCATTTCTGCCTTGAATTCAGTATCACTAATCATCTCGTGTGCCCGAATGTATGTTTCAGGCTCAGTGAGAATCTCGCCGCCCTTCGCTGCCCCGCAGAGTCGCGATGCCAGGTTCACGGTGTGACCGATAACCGTATAGTCCATCCGGTCTATTGTCCCGACGTTCCCGACAACCACATCTCCAGTTGCTATCCCGATGCCAAGCCCTGGGGCGGGGAAGCCTTTGTTCGAGCGTTCTTTTGCCAATTCCGAATACGCGCTCTGCATCTCTCTTGCAGCAAGAAGTGCGCGTAATGCGTAGTCTTCATGCTCAAGCGGCGCACCGAAGACCGCAATAAGACCATCACCAACAAACTTGTCGACCATCCCTTCGTAGTTGTTTACCGACTCAACGAGCCTCTCGAAGTACTCATTTAGGAACGCACAGACATCGGACGGCTCCATCTCCTGGCTCATTGAAGTAAAGGCACGCAGATCGGTGAAAAGCACCGAAACGGATTTGCGATTTACAGACATAAGCGCATCATGAGCTACAAGCCTGAGCTTGTCGATAACTTGATGGGATACGTAACGGGAAAAACTACATTCAAGCCACCTTAGTTCTGTAATATCCTGGATGACGATCTGCACCTGATCCTCGATTGAATTCGCTACGATGCGCAATGTGGCATCTCTACCATGTTCAGCTTCTTCTTCCGTTGGAAGCTGCAACCCCTTCACCTTTCGTTCCACCACATGTGTTTGCTTGGAGTGCCTGGCTTCATTTGCAAACACCTGTAGAAATCCTGCGCCGAGAATTCCCTTGTCCCACTGTGAAAGCTCGGATTTCAGTAGCTCCTTCTTGCTTTTCGCTCCAAGCAGCCTGGCCATTCCCGTATTGGCATATCGAATAAGCCCATCCTTGTCGATGAGCAGGACGAACTCTTCAAGCCCAACGATCGTGAAGCTGGATGGCGGAAGCAAGGATCTTTTTACTTCTGCAACTGAAAGCAAGGCCACTTCGGACTCGCGCACCTTCTGCACGAGCCTGTCAAGCTCGGCATTAAGCTTGGCGATCCTTGCCTCGTACTCCTCGGGTGTAGGCATGGCGGAATTATATCGTTTAACAGGGCATTCCGGATAGGTGGCAAGCACACACCAGAAGCATATTTCGCATTTCTGCTGCTATTTCCCGCTTAATGAAATCGATAGAGTCTTGACGTTTCAATGCTGTGCCTTTCTATCAATGCCTATTTTGGAACACCGTATCCCATTGGCAAGTCTGGGATTGTGCGCTCATAGGGCGTATCCTTGCCGAAATATTTCTGCCACTCCTTCCAGGTGAAATTCCGCTTCTCCTTTGCACTGATCATATCAACAATATCATCAGTACGCCAATGCCATAGCCTGATTGTTTTATCCGCGCTTCCAGATGCAAGTGTTTTACCATCAGGGCTGAAGGCGACTGATCTTGCCCCAGTTCGCCCAAGACGTTCAGTAGAGCATCCATAAGAATTCAGCGTTTTCCGCAGCACTTTATCAACATCTGTAAGTGTTGAACTCTCTTCCTTAGCAATCTTATAAGAATGTAATGCCAATAGAGCAGCTGTCTCGATATTTCCTTCTTCGAGCTGTTCTTGTGCATCGAACAAGAGGCTTTGTATCAGGAATCCTCTCTTCTCTTCATTCACCTGCACCCACGCAGTCCACACAACACTTATCAGGATAATGATGGCAACAACCGCGGTCGCAAGAACCGGCCATGTGCGCCTGACCCATCGTGCGAGCATTTTACCCGTACTATAATTATACGCGCTGACCAATCCGCCCGTCTGGAATGCGGCGACATCATCAGAAAGGCAATGGACATTCCGGTAACGGCGAGAGCTGTCTTTTAGAAGGCACCTGCTTGTTACTGCAGCAAGTTCCCGGGGAGCATCAGGTGCGGCTTCCCTGACAGGTACGACAGGATCAGATAATACTTGTCCGATTACATCAAAAGCTGATACGCCTGAAAACGGTGGTTTGCCGGTCAGAATCTCATAAAGTATCGCACCCAGCGACCATACATCACTTCTCTCGTCAATATCCTCTATCCGGCCATCTGCCTGCTCAGGCGACATGTACGACGGTGTGCCGATCGGCTTTCCGGGTACTGTCTCTGTCGCTTCGCCCTCCTTCAAAAGCTGTATCTCGTTGGCAAGCTGCTCTGCGCCTTCGTCCACCTGTCCCTTCACCTTCGCAAGCCCCCAGTCAAGCAGCACCGTTTCACCAAACTCGCCTATCATCACGTTCGCAGGTTTGAGATCCCGGTGGATTACGCCCCTTGAATGCGCATACGCGATTGCCTGGCATAGGTCATGGAAATGCGGCAGGAGCTTCAATCTGTCGGATATGGATTTGCACCTACTCAGCCGTGAAGCCATCGTCTCTCCCCTGACGAGCTTCATCGTGTAATAGATGCTGTTATCATCACGGCATCCGACCTCGTATACAGGTACGATCCCAGGATGCTCTAGCTGTCCCGTTACACGCGCTTCACGCAGAAACCTTGCCGTTGCCGCAGCCGACATCCGCATTGGGCTGTCTTTAGGATCTGGTGTTGTGGCACCGGAATCGGGAAGCAGTTCCTTCAGTGCTATTTCCCTTCCTATATGCTCATCGAACGAGATGAGGACCCGGCCTACACCGCCTCGCCCCTTCTCGCCTTTGATCGTGTATCTTCCGGGGTGTTCTGTAGTCAATTGGGAGCTTGAAGAGAGATCGATATCCCGCTCAGCGCCCTTTTCGGCTTCAACGTTTTCTCCTGCAACAATGCTCTTGTACTTGATGCCGGCTTCCGAATCGAACACGACAGAGCCGCAGAAGCTCTCGTGGATGGCCTGTGCACCGCCGAAGCTGTTGAGAAGAAGCGATGCATCGCCACCGTGGTTCTCAATTTGCCTCTCAATAAGTTGAGATATTAACTGACGATCTTCAGGAGAGATGTTTCCTTGCTCTTCAAGTATCTCGCCGAGATCCCGATCCTGCGCACTCGCCCATACCGAGCCGGCTGAAACAAGCTGCTTGGGCGTAACAAACCTGAGCTGAACTGCGATGATGCCGAATAACAGATTCTTCTCGCTCGATGCCATGGCAAAGCTCCCGCAAAGATGATGCTGCTTGATTATACAGGAATAAGCGAGCCATTCAATAATGCCGCGGAAGGATGAAACGCACCTTCAGTATTCACTTCTCAAGCTGTCTGATGCAGGAGCTAATCGCTGAGCCACTAAGCTTTGGAGTGGCGAACAGGTGATATTCCTCTTCAGAGCATAGCTCTGGATTTAACGTATGCCCTCAGTAATATTCTTCTCTACAGCTACATCTGCCTTCTGCAACCTGATACTATCGCCAGCCTGATCCTGCGCGCGATCATTTGCTGGAAAGAGCATCCACTCTACTCACGACGCTCCGGTATACACATGATTGTGGCGGATGTGAATTTGAAACGGCGTTAAGGGCGGATCATCCGCGAACGGGGCAGTGGGAATGCGTCCGCAGCGCGAACGCGGGTGGAACTGACTGAGAGAGATTCTGGCAACGGGCAATTCAGATATCGGATAGAAGTTATCCGATTTTAGTGCGTAAGCCAAGCCGCGGCGGAAATCGCGGATGCAGTCAGCGGATCGGCGGAAAGGGTGGCGTATGGGTTTTCTTGCCAGCGGGAGGGGCGGTGAATGCCGTACATACATGTGTATACCGCAAGCGAATTAGGCGGCACGCGAATGAAAACGGGGCGACGCCCAATGATGTTGCCAGATTTGCTCTGTGAGCGTTTGGGGAACGAGCTTGCTCATGGACGGTGCGCCCACCAGAGATGAAGCGTCGACGGATGTCCATGACGTATGGACTTTTCACGAACAGCGTGCTTGGACATTGTGGCAATCGGAAAGTCTACCTCAGCAAGCCGTTTGCAATCTTTGAGTATCATTCCTCATCTCCAAGAGGTTTAGCAAGACTGAATAAGTTAGTTTTTTCGATGTACGGCTTTTGGCTGGTCTCAACAATCCCAATCGGTTCGCCAAAAAGCAGGAAGTTAGGAATACGAAGCGGTTCTACTCGCACAAGCTTTTCGTCCTTGTCCAGCATCTGCTCACGAAGCTCAACTAGTAGCCTGCCAAGCATGTTAATTCCGACAAGAGTATCTTCTTCGGCAATCTTGGCTCCCCAAAAGTCGATTTTGGTTTTCTCTTCAACGATTGGTCGGTCTTTGGTTGATTTCAGGATAGTACTGAACTTCTCCCAGTTCTGCGCAAGTTTTACTTTTAGGCACCAGCGCATAATTCCTATCTTTACGCGTTCCCAATCCGGCCGAGTAAGATGGCGATAGGGCTTGCTTTTCATCTTGGCTGTCATTGGGCTTTTCTGATCTATAATGATCTTCTGCACCTCCGGATTATGGGGAAATCTGCAGGCCTGATACAAAGCCTCGGAGCTTAGGATTTCAACTCCGTTAACATAAAGCTTAAAGCCAGAGGCCATATTAGACAGCCCGCCATATTCCTCCGCGGTTTTGCGGAATACGGCACATCTGCCTCGGTGATATACACGAGTTTGTTCAGGCCAATTCATCAATTGATTCTCCGTGGAAACAAAGGATACCATGGGTTACCAGCCCAAAAAACAAGGGGGCAGTTGTTGGGGCAGTTGCGGAATGTAACAAACAATGTGCCAAACCCTAAATTCTCAAGGACTGAGTTCCCCAGCGGCCTCATATAGTCAATTAGATAAGGGCAGTCTTGGCGAATTGCAGCTCCTTTTTTGAGAAACTCTTGCTCTAATAGGTTCCGGCCAATCTCGAAAGAAAATATTCCAGCTGGAGATGTACCGCCTGGCTGTCTTAGCACGGGGTTGTGTTGCATCGATTCTACGTATTCTGAAGTAGCTTCGTCGTTTGGAATTAATGTTGGCCTTAGCACATCTGAATTAGACAAATTGTTAGGCCTGTCCTCGAATGCAGATGCATACAACCATCTCAGCTTCACTTTTGTGCGAGCCTTTTTAATTGCTTCTTTAATCTTCTTCATGGCGTATTTTTGTCCTGCTTTATGTACTGCAAATGTAACAATGTGTAAGCTTATGTCGCCCGCTTTATTAGATGAAATCCATTTGCTAAAGTCGTTAATTATATGGAAGCCCTGGAAATTGGCGTCGTCAAGGTAAAGATAATGCTGCGGCTTTTTCCCGCAGTCATCAATTCTTAAGCTAAATTCCGTAAACATTATTTCATCGAGCAGTTTCAGCATTTCGCGTTGGCTATTTCCACGGTACTGAATGTTTAAAAAGCGAACTGATTTCCAAAACGTCGCTGGATCTTTACCTGCAAGTTTTTCATTAGTCAGCATGCCGGTAAGAAACTCAGTTGCATCAGCTTTGGAAACGTATGTTTTCTTTATTACGTGGTTCATTTCGTCAAGAATAGGGACTTGTACATCGCAATTAAACTGACGGACCCATTGATCTACATGTTTTGGTGTTGGCTTAGGAAAGCCATCGTCGGCGCGGTAGTCAGAAATAGTCTCCGCAATAGAAGAAAGTAGTTCGCTTCTCTCACTCATCTCAAATCCTCCGAATCCCGACTAACGCCTGAGTCTCCAGATTCTGTTGCAGGATCGCTCATTTCTTTGAGCGATAATTGAAAATGTTGTATTCTTGAGACTGCAAACCAAGACATTCGTACAGGATTATTTGTTTGCGTTAAGAGCCTTGATTCTTTCGCGCAGATGACGACGAAGTAAAGCCAGTAACAGTCCGGCCTGTCCTCTGCAACTCGCCTCTCGTTCGGTGTGATGATTAGCACGCCGTCTTCGCCAAATGTGCGCTCTTAGTCGAGAATCCGCAAGTTCTCGAAATCGGCCTCGCCTAGCGTGACACGTCGAAACTGATGAGAATTCCTGCCAGCAAGACCAAGAACCCAAGTTGCATCGTCCGAATCGTGAACGGAAACAACTTACATCGGCTCGCTAAACTGGAGGCCGATGAGCAACTGTCCTGGCTCAATTCTCCGCTCTACCACCACCTGTCCCGTTCCCAATCAAAGCCCTGTACAGGTTTGTGTCATCGCCCTGCAATTGAGCTTCGCAGTAGGATATCACGGAATAGCCAGTTGCACAATGGACGAGGATATGCTTGCCTATGCATAGCAAATAGGAAAAGCAGGATGGCTGCCGCTTACGCAGAATTCAGAAGGGAAGCTGGCAAAAGTTTTCAGTGCTATAGTGAAAGGTGTTACAACACCACTGGAGGATGGAACTGTGAGCATTTCTGTCATTGCCAACCACCATATCTCGCCGGAGATTGTCGACCTGATTGCCAACGCCAAAAAGAAAGTGGATCTCGTATCTCCATATGTCAAGCTTTGGCCTCACTTGGAGAACGAAATTGGTAGCGCTCTTAAACGAGGTGTAAAAATCCAGCTTTTCTTCATATCCGACAAGCGGGAGGAGTACGAAGACTATCTGCTGCGATTGGCGATGATGAGCGTTGCTGTTTATCAGATCGACTTGCTTCATGCGAAGGTTTATTTGAGCGAGAGCATCGGCATAGCTTCGTCGATGAACCTGTACGATTTTTCGGCTCAAAGAAACGAGGATATCGCCGCTGTATCAAGCGATCCTGGGTTCGTTAGATCCCTTGATGACTATGTTCAGAAGCTTTCCGAAAACAGAGCCAGGTCGATTTCCAGTTCGCTCAAGGGGCAAAAGGCAATTAAGGCTGTTGGTGGTGTATTGAAAGCCGTTGCGGGAGCGGTAGCTGGCGCGGTGACAGCTGCAGTTTTTGAGCGTGTGGGCTTCTGCATCAGGTGCAAAGCTGAGATTGACTACAATCCCGACAAGCCGTTATGCCCAGACTGCTATGGAAAATGGAAAAAATATGGCGATCCGACCTACAAGGAGAAATATTGCCATGACTGCGGCAAGCCCAGCAGGGCAAGCCTGGCAAAGCCTGTTTGCCGCAAATGCTACAAAGCAAGCGTGTAGATCTCCATATTGAAAATCCGTCTGGTGAATTCACACCATACTTCCGTGGCGAAGCGGTTGATCTGCTCTGCAACGGCGTCGCGCTCGGTTACGTACTCATTCGCCGTGGCAACCGAAGCATGGCCGAGCCGTGCCTGGACGTAGATTACGCTTGCACCAGCTTTTATCATTCTTTCAACAGACAACTTTAGTGGATTATGGCTGGTTGGTATGCATTCCGATTGAGAGCATCCAGGTCAATAACTAAAGGCGCATCTTTCGCTCAGCAGATTTGCGCAGTTCCAATGCCATGTCAAGCGTTAATCAACGCAGGTCAGTGGGTTTTCCGCTAAATCCGTGTATCATGCTTCTATGCCGCAGATTATTGCAGTAGTTCTTGAGTGCGATGAGTTTGCATTGTCCGCTCCGCTTTCGACCTGGCATGGCATGTGGAGCAAGCTTTTCAACGGCCTCTCGCCCGAAGGTAATCCATTTCATGGAAGCGAAAAGTCAGGCATTTCAGCCGGCATTGCTGGTTCGATGCGCAACTTCGCAAGCGGGAAACATGAAATGAGGTGGGAATTTGGATTCCTCGATGATTCATTGGGATCCGCATTTCTGATGAAACTCAGGGATGAAGAGCCTGAGTTCATCCTCAGTAGAAATCCGCTGAAACTAAGAAGAAAGCCTTTCAGGCGACGGGACCGGTTCGGCAGCGTATCATTCGCCGATCTATGCTGCCTGGCAGACGAATTCGCATCAACAAAGCAGGCAGTAGATCTCCAGTTTGTTTCGCCCATGCAGTTCAGAAGGTCAGGCAGGCGCAGTTTGTCCGTTGAGCCTGACCGCCTTTTCGATTCTGTTCTTAATAAGTGCGAGCGTTTTCTGCCGCCTGAGGCTGGTAAGTTTATTTCAAACCTGGATGCCCGCAAGCTCCGAATCGACGATATTGATCTGAAGGGCGTTGAAATCAAGTATCGTCCTGATCTGACCGAGAAGGGTGTAGTGGGTAAAATTAGAATTATCGCTGACAGAAAGGAAGACAGGCAGGGAATGCATTTTCTTGCTCTGATGGCGGTATATTCGGGAATAGGCGCCAAGACCGCTATGGGAATGGGAAAGGTAGATCTGAAGATCTGAATCCCTGCGATTTGACAACTGAAATATAATCTGCTACTTTTCAAATAGTTCATTTGTTGGTTTTTTGGCAACGCGTACATGCAAGGGAGATGTAAAGTGACTGCAAGAAAGGAGTACCGAATCAGGTTGCTCACGCCTGCATTTGCTGGGGGCGCAGATCAAAAGAAAGCGGAGTTGCGCGCAAGTTCCATACGCGGCGGACTAAGATTCTGGACGCGCGCGATTCTGGGATATTACGTGGGAAGTAGTAATGATGGGCTGAAAGAAATTTCAAAGATCGAGAAAGAGCTATTTGGGGACACCAAGAATGCTTCATTATTGCAGATTAGGGTGAGTAAGCAGTTCTTTCCTCCTTTTGAAAAGCTTGATGTGAAAGGATCGACAAAGTCACTAAGCTGGCTTGGATACGATTGCTTGGATCTGAATGGTAAGCTCAAAAGAAATGCAATTCCACATGAAACAGTGTTTACTGTTTTTTCAATGTTCAGAAGAAGAAATAAGACTGATGCTTCGGATGAGATCGGAATAAGGAGTGTTGAAAATCTCAAGAATCTTACTGAAGCTTCGTTGTGGTGTTTTATTACTTTTGGAGGACTGGGATCGCGCAGTAGAAACGGCTGGGGCTCAATGAAATTTGAGTCTGATCCAGAGATTAGTTTTCTTAAGAACGACATCTGGAAATCACCAACTGATGGACTGCAAAGTATCCTGAGTAGTGGACACGAAGCATTTGGTGTTAAAGGCAATGCAACACGCAGCTTGCCCGGCTATTCCCATTTCAGCAAAGGGAATACCGGAATCTTTTACGGTAATGCCAGTAAAAATGCTCTCGCGGCACTCAGCGCTATTGGCAGAGACATTATCGATTGGCGAGATCAGAATCTTACGAGAAAGGAAGTGAGAGCCGCATTCGGTCTTCCATACTCGTTCGGAAAAGGTACTATAGTACACAATAAGACCGAAAAGGAAGGAAGAAGAGCAGGCCCTTTGCTGCTCTCAATTTGTGCTGATGCCGGTGAGTTTTTTCCTGTGATGCTGTTTTTGAAATCGGTGTTTTTGCCGAAAGGAGCTTATCCTGTATGGAAGAAAAACATAAAGACTCACGTCGACATCGGCGATCCTAACAGTACCATTAGCAGTATGCTAAATGGTTTAGCAAAGTCAGACGTGTTGACCGATAAAACCCCAGAGGTGCTCAAGTGATAAAGAATTGGGATGCGATAAGAGGGAAAGCGAAAGATATCATCGGTGCAGATGACCTTAAAGCCCTTCTAAAGCAGTGGTGGGATGCATATGGTGACGATCAATATCTGAAGGATAAGAATTCCCGTGCAGCAGAAAACGATAAAGCACTTGCGCTTTTATCTGGAGGAGAAACGCCTGCTCTTTTTTCGTGGTCGATAGGCCCCGTCCAGGGCTTCATCGCGAAGGCGCGCCGTACAGCAGATCTTTGGGCAGGCAGCAAGATAATTTCTGATCTTGCCAGCGAAGCCTGCCGCGTGCTCTCCGAGCGATACGGTCCGTGGTGTGTGATTTTCCCTTCGCTGCGCGGCCAGCCGGTGATCGAGGAGTGGCTTATCAAGAACGAAGTCAACGGAATTGAGGAGAGAAGGCACTTAGCATCCATAGCCGCTCTTCCGAACAGGCTGACTGCCATCATTCCCATGGCGGACGTGCGAACGGTTGCTGAAGAGATTGAGACGGCAGTGGGGGCAAGATGGAGCAAGTATGTCGATGATGCTCTTAAATACATCAGCAGCAATGGATTTGAGGCTGATCCAGAGCTGGTGAAATGCCAGAGGAATACCGAATTTCGTACAAGCTGGAGTGCATATGAGGCGAAGCTTGGCGACGGTTCTCGTGACGACTACAGCGCATCCTGGAAGGAATCTGCGCGTTTATTCAACGGAATGCGGTCTGGACGCCCGTTTGCGATAATCGGAGAAGTTGGAATCAAGTGCAGTCTTTGCGGTGAAAGGGAAGCTCTAAGGCCTGCTGGAGTTACTGCGAACGGGTCATTCAAGTCTTACAAGGAACAACTAGACTCTGAATGGAACCTGCTTTGCGAAAAAGATAAGAAAGGGTATTTCAGAAAAGGAAAGGATGAGAAGCTCTGCACAGTTTGCATTACTAAGCGGCTGTACCCTCTAACCCAGATGCCTGAAAGACTGGTATTTCCTTCCACGCACGAAATCGGGCTTCCGCGGTTTCGCGAGGATTTGAGAGAGGGACTTCGCTCGAATGAGACATTGAAGCAGAAATACGATGCCTTCAGAGATTACCTTGAGGAACATGAAAATCTGCTTGATGAAGAAGCGATTCGAAAGCTTGAGATCAGTGAAACTGATAACGGGAAAGGCATCAACGGCACCTGGTTTATCAAGTCTTTCTTTGCGGCGATGGATGAACCGGAAAAACACAAGTCTGAATCGGAGGAGATGGAGAGGCTCAGGCGCAACTTCCGGCAAGCATGTGGAGAGGCCAGTATTCCTTATCCCAAGGGCTTCTATACGATTCTCCGGATGGACGGCGACAAAATGGGCAGCCTGCTGATGAGCGGAGTTGACAAAGGCGGTGTAACTCAGGAATTTCATTCAACGCTATCCGGCAGGCTTAACCTTTTCTCAATTGAGGAAGCTCCGAAGATCGTCGAGAAACATAAAGGCAAGCTGATTTATTCAGGTGGCGATGATGTGCTTGCAATGATGCCTGTCGAGAGTGCGCTGGAATGTGCCAAGGAACTGAGCGAGACATATGACAGCACCATCATATTCGAGGAAACTTCGCTTTCAGGGGCGATCTTGTTCCCGCACGCGCTGATGCCGGTCGGCCCGCTTCTGAATGATTCGCATGAACTTCTCAAAGAAGTTGCCAAGAAAGAACTCGGGCGCAATGCGCTGGCATATCGTGTGATGCAGCGCGGCGGCGTGCGTCTTAAGGGCGGTTTCAAGTGGCAAGAGACCAAGCAAAACGCCAGCTGCGAGGATGTGGACTGGAGCCATGAAATTGGAGAGATACGCAGAAAGCTTGGCCGCTCTCTCGGTTCAACAAAGATGTACCAGCTGATCAAGCTGTCACAGAAACTTGAGGAGAAGCCCGACGTTCAAGCAGGTCAGGGACAGGTTGAAAGCAGTACTGAGAGTAATGAAACAGGGAAGGCTTTGAAATACGTCATTGATGATGACTCCTACAAGTTGCTTCTGACTGATTTGATTTACAGGAGCGGTGTTACAGGTGCAAACGAAGATGATGCAACCGATGAGAGCAGCTCCGATGGAACTAAGGAGCGCAAGAAGGCACGAGCGAAGGAATTAGCGAAAACAATGCACCTGTTTCTTGCAAGTGGCCAGAAGGAATCTCTCAAATTCTCACGCTTTCTTGCAACGCATTCGCTCGGCAGAGAGGGAGGGCAGAAGTGATGCACTCATATAAAATGATCCCCGAAGATGTGCTGTTTTTCCGGGATGGCAAGCCTTTCGGCCCTGTGCAGAAAAGCCTTTTCCCACCGCCGCCTTCGACCGTTTATGGAGCGTGCCAGGCAATGATTCTATTTGACTGGTACGAGAGAAGCGGTGAAAAGGGCGATATTAAGAGCATCGTGCGAGAGGCTAAGGAGCGCATTCCACAAGAGTACGGAAGTCTCGAACTTAAAGGCCCCTGGCTTCAAGAAAAAGACTCCGATCTGTTCCCCTGCCCGATGGATATTCGGGAGACGACCAAGGGAAATGGTGATGGGGATTCCAGCGAAAAAAACGGAGGACTGATACTGCCTTACGAATTTATTGATGACAGCAGGCTTGTTTCGGATAAATACTGCGGGGCATTTTACTCTGATGAAGAGGCGAAGACGATCAAGGAACGCTTTATCACTGCTGCCGGGCTAAAGAAATGGTGCGAGGGCAAAACTTTGCACGCCTGTGATTTTGTATCATCAAAGAGCCTATGGGCACTCGAACACCGCGTCGGCATCAAAGTCGATGATGTGAAGGGCACCGCTGAGGAGGGCCAGCTGTTTTCGGTGGATTTTGTACGTCCAACGCCTCATTTCAATCTCGCGATAAGGTTCGAAACGAATCACAAGTTACCCGGCAGTGTAATAAGGCTCGGCGGTGAAGGCCGGACAGTTACAGTCAAGGAGAGTGAACCTGGAAATGGAATTCCTTCGACGAAAATTACGCCTGATATGAAAAAGGTCAAGCTTATGCTCGTAACGCCTGCTTTCTTCAGTCACAAGGACGGCATATTTCCGAATGGCTTTGACGAAAAGACAGGCGAGTTTTCTCTTGCAGGCGTGAAGCTGCGTCTCAAGGCAGTAATCGGTGGGGAATACGCTGCAATCGGAGGATGGGACAGTGCAGAAAACAGGCCGGTGAAGCTCAGGCGCGCTGTACTGTCGGGCACTGTCTATTATTGCGAGGTTGTTGAAGGTGATCCGTCTCGTCTTAACGGCGTGAGTTTTACCGACAACAGCGATGACGCCAAGAAAGGTTTTGGAACAATATCTCTGGGAGTGTGGAAATGAAGTACGAAGATCTTGCGGTACTGGGGCTTTATGCCGAAACTGCGATGCATCCGGGAACCGAGGGCACTGCAGGCTACATCGATATGCCTGTCCAGCGGGAACGGCACACGGAGTATCCGGTTATCCCTGGCTCAACCATCAAGGGCGTGCTCCGAGCAGCCTTTAAGGGTGCAGAGAAAGAAGAAGAAGAAGTGAAAATGGTGTTCGGAAAAGAGGACGGGAAAGGAGGCATCAGCGTTGCGGATGGAATGATCGCAGCATTCCCTGTTCGCTCGCTTATGCTGCCTTTCTTCTGGGTGACGTGCCCGTTTGTGATCGAGCGCATCAGGCGCATCCTGGATCGGTACGGACGCATTGTTCCACCGGTAGCTGCGATTGAGGACGGCAATGCGCGTACCGCAGGGGAACACACCGGCCAGATCACGCTGGAGGATCAGCTTGTAACAGCGGAGGGTGGGCTTGATGATGGCATTATCAACGCGTTCAAGGATCTTCTTCCGGCAGACGAAACGTTCGAATACACGCGGGCTCTCCTCAAGGATCGCCTGCTCGTCGTTTCCGATGCATGTTTCCGCGACTTCGTGCGCTCGGCCACACAGGTGGTGACGAGAATCCGTATTGATCAAGACACAGGCACTGTCGCTAAAGGAGCGTACTTCATCCAGGAGCTCATTCCTGCGGACACGATTTTCATCAGTTCGATTCGGGGCAGCGGAACCGACGAAGCGAAGGACTACATAGGCTGGCTTGGCAAACGCGATAACAGCGTGATCCGCCTGGGCGGCGATGAAACAATCGGACGGGGAATCACGCACACGCACGTCACGATGATCGGCAGCGGAGGTGAGAACTAATGGCTCAGACACTTGAACAGAAACGGGCGAAGTTCGCGCTTGAGAAGGTTATGGCTGTCGCCAAACAGGATAATAAAACGCAGGGTAAATACCGCAGTCGTCTGCTCAATCTCGGCACACAGATACACCAGAACGGCCTAGGCCAGACGATGGCGTTTTACTTGTCCAA
>JAGGVC010000049.1 GCA_021158185.1 bacterium
CGCGGATGATGTGAGGCGGTCGGATGAGACAGTATCTATATCTATTTCAAGAGAGCGCCCTTTCCAGGGCGCAAAGGATGAAAAAGCGGTCGGATTACCCGATGCACCGAGGAATCGACGCTCTCTTTTTTGTGCATCACGCTGCTCAATCTGCCGAATAAGCTCATCACGGATCATCGCAAACACATCGGGATCAACCGCGACTTCCCCCGGCGGCTCGTACGCTTCAATCTCCGCGATGACTTGCGCGAGCGTTCTTTCGACGGGCTGTGGTTTGCTTTCATCTGATTGTTCCTGAGCAACTGGCGATGAAGCGTTGCTTAGGCTGCCGGGTAAGTGTCTTGAGGTTTTCTTGCCGCACGCTGAAAAAAGTACTGCAAACGCGAGCACAATGCAAACGATAGCCGATACCGCTTTGACATACGAGCGATTCATAATTATGTCCTCCCCAAAAAGCGCATTGAGCGACTAGAATTCGCAATGTATTATATCAAAGTTCATAAAATCGCGCAACGGCGCGCAAGGCGCGCGCTACCAGAGCATCGTAGTTGCGGCGATTACGAGCCCGACGAGAACGGCTGCCCATACCCAGACGATGCTTTCCTTCGTCAGGTCGATCACCTCCACGCCCTCGTGGTTCGCCACCCAGACGTTGTGCGTGTTGGTCGGGTCGCACACGCCCTGCATCATTCCGACGCTGAAGAACGCGCCCATAATATGCGGCGCCGAGAGCGCGGCCGTACCGAGCATTATGCCCACGAGGCCGCTACCCATCCCCCAGAGGTTGAGCGGGCCGCGGTAGAGCGCAAGCGGTGCAAGCACGGTGAATACGACGATAAAGGGTATAGGCGACGTCGGGATGACCGCTTCGAGAAGCGGCTGGACGGCGGATACGGTTGCGGGGAGCATCGTCGCCTTGAGCAGCATGCCGATGCCGATCATCAGGAGGATCGCGGGGGCGCCGTCCTTGAAACCTTCGAAGAATGACTTCATCATCATATCGGCGTTTTCGCCCGTCCGCCTGTAGGATGCGAGGAAGGAATAGAAGATGCCGAGTGCGAGCGCGGCGAGAAACGGCATCGTGAAGCCGTATTCCTCATATGCGGGAATGAGCGAGCGTGCGAGCGAGTCTGCGAGAATGTGAACGAGCGGGATGAGGATCGCGGCGTACGCGAAAGCCTGCGGCTTCAGCTTACGTGAATCATCAAGGGTAGTATTCCCGTCAGCTGATAATTTGCTGGGTTTACCGAGCAAGTTTGCGAGAAACGCGATGATCGCGCCGATCCAGCACACGAGGAGTGTGATAACCATCGCTGCAAGGAGGATCATTCCGAGAATGGGCCATATGGCGCTCAGAATGCCTGTTCTGATGAGCGCAATGATGATTATGATTGTTGCGACGGTGGCTGCGATGGTGATGACGCGCGCGAGCGCGCTTCTGAGCAGTTTCCAGGAAAGATACAGGATTGTGACGACTGCGAAGATTCCGAACATCGCGGCCGCGAACCGGATGATGGTGTCGGCTTCCAGCCCGAGGATGTCCTTGTAGACCTGCCAGTTGACGGGGTTCAGCGTTCCGCCGAGCGAGAGTGCGAGCAGGAACGATACCGCGGCGACCTTGCCGGAGACGCCGACCGAGCGCATCACCGGAAGCGTGAGCGTTGCGACCATAATTACCGCGCCGAGTCCGCCGAGCGTGGTGAACAGCAGGGCGGTGACGAGCGTGAGGATGAGCGAAAGTACGAATGGCGAGTCGCCGCCGAATTCGGCGGCGAACCTGACGATCTGCTCGGCCACGCCGTTTTCGCGTATGTGCGCTGCAAGGATCGAGCCGAGAATCACGGCCATTATCGCGCCCGCGAGCATCGTCATTCCCTGGCCGATGACGATTTCGAGGATGGGTGACAACGACTTTCCGATCGCCGAAAAGCCGTCAGCCGGGAACGACGCGGCGAGGCCGGGAATGGACGCGGCGAAGGCGATCAGCACCGCGAAAACGGGCAGTGCGAGTATGGCCGGCAATAGCTTCCGGTAGAGAAGAAACCCCATCAGTAGAATCAGTGCGACAAGAACTATGCCCATAGCGGTATTGTAGCATTTCGACGGGCTTCATTGGAGCTACGGTGTGCAGGTTCATCGCGTAAATCTGGTTTGAGCAGCGACGCACGGTGATGCGCGAGAAATCGCGCGCGTGCCGCGCGGTGATGCGCTGGTGATTGTACGAGCGCGCGACGCGAGGTTTATTGCAGGCGATTTGACAAACCGAAAATCGTCGGGTATAATTTCCTCGTTCGGCGATTTCTCATGCGCATTAAGGAGAAATGGTAATGAGCGAGAAAGCTGGAACCAAGAATGTACCCCCCCCCTTGAACACGCGCCTATAACACTCAGGCACCTCGATTACATCGTAGGCGGAATTACCACGGGGCGGAACCTGGAGCGGATTGCGGATGCAGTAGCCGAGGCCGTAATGACGAAGCTCGCACGCAATCAAAGGCTCGACATCGACAGCCAGTTCATCGCGGACGCCGTACTAGAGCGCATCAAAGAGGAGCGGCAGATCGGCAGGCTGGCGACTGAAATTATCCGGCGCGGCGTAGATACCGAAGCTGAATTGGCCGAAGCCGACGGGGGCAAAGCGGGGAAGGAAGCGAAGCGCGGCAAAGCGAAACCAACGGGTTCATCGAGAAAACGCGATTCGAGCGGCAAGGCGAAAGCTCAGTCCAGGTCGAGGAAAAAGAAAAGCTGAACGTATCCGTCCTGTTGGCGGGATTTGAGCGCAAAAACCGGAGGGAACGAAGATGATTCCATTTGAGAAATTTGGAGACGATTTTATCAATGCGGTTTCGAGCAAGCTCGATCTCAAGGGAATGAGCGCATCTCCGCCCGATGACGACGATCTCCTCGGCAAGGGCGAAATCCCAAAAGATGCTGAGGAAAAACTGGGGGGTAGGCAGGAGACTTTGCGAGCTCCCGACACGGCTTGCGTTCTTGCTGGAGCGTTTTGCTCATACGATTGCGCAGCGCTATACAGACCGCCTTACACGCCAGTCACTTGCATACAAGGGCAGCAGTTTAATCATGGTTGCACAGTGCAAAATCCATTTGAATGCGATATATTCAGTTGTAAGGGTAGTGACTTTACCTGTGCATCAGACGTGTTTGCGGGTGGTGGATGCGATGCAGCTTTCACTCATTATGACCTTACCTGCTCAAGTGCTCATGAATGCGGCAATCCTCGGACCGAAGGCGACACATTTGCATGCGGGAGAACAGTAGCTGATACCGCATTCGCCTGTGACAACGGATTTGGATGTCATGGCGACGAGTGGTTTTCGTGCTTTGATGCTTTTACTTGCACAACTGTTCAGTGTGGGGGACACGGAACATTCTATTGCTCTCAGACCTACGAGCCAAACTGCCCTGCAGGCCATTCTTGCGAGGTATGGTTTAAGTGTAACGAATCAAGTGGCGATTACGACGGCGGTTCTGGGCCCTGCAAAATGACGTTTCTTTGTGCCGGCGCTTTTACATAGTAGTACACTCCGGCTGGATTGTAAGTGTTTATTCTGAAATGTAGATCAATAAAGGGTTGCATCTGGAGGTGACAATTATGAATTCTACTAAGCAAATCGCCGCTTGTATTGCGGCACTTGTATGTATTGTTGCTGTCTTTATCCTCGCTGGATGTACCGAATCGAACGCGGCGAACGATGAGGTCAGCGTTTCGAGCGGCGTTAAGGCTCCTGCTTCTGCATCGGAAAGCGAGCTTACTAGCTCGCTTGCAAAAGAAATAGAGGAAAACAAGGAAAAGCTAAAGGAAATTCATCGCCTGTCAGATGCGGATTGGGTGAATGGGCTTTGGAAAGACTGGTGGATGGGCTACAAGCTTTTTGATGCAGATATGGTGGTCAAAGCAGCCGATGGAAGAGAAATCACGGTGCCGATTTCGACTGTCGGCATTCCGCACCTTCACGTCAGGCCAATGGCGCATTTGGTTCTCGCAGACTACCATGATCAATCACAGGTTCCATCGATATTAAGAGACGTTGTGATTAGAGAAAAGCCCTGGAAATGCAATTTATGGATGGTGCCTGGGGACAAGGCCAAGATTGTGAGGTTCAAGACTGTCCTTTATACGTTGCCAGGGGCTAGAATGCCTTCGCAGAATCTTGATCCGATCTATTCGGGACTTCGTACGAGAGATATAAGAACGACCAGGATAATGCCATATTTCGACTCGGTATCGTCATTTGTGAACGATGACTTTTTCATTGTAAGAGTAACTCTTGTTTTTGCAGTGCCCTGGGGTGATTTCCTTCGCGAAATGGTGGACATATATAACCCGTACACAGGGCTGTGGGAGCCTGTACACGTATTCGACTTTATCTACGATCCGGCAGATGAAGGAGTTCCAGAAAATCCCGAAGAGATCATTCTTAAGGTCTGGCCGGATTCATCTTTGTCTGCCGCTTTGCGGAACGATATCGATGCCGGAAAGAACTATCCCGGTCAGTTCGGCAAAAGCTTCGTCTACCGCGTAAATGCACACAACAAGCTTCCCGAAGTGAGCATGCCAGGCTGGAACTTCATAATCGATGATGTATCGGTGGAAGAACATCCTGAAATCGAGCTGATGACGCCTAATTCAGTCACCTTTGTCAACGACAAGACGGCTGTTGTGAGTGTAGCTATAATGAACGTGGAGCTTTCGGAAAGAAACATTCCAATCGATGATCGCGAAGTCATCGATGGCCTTTTCAGTATTTACTAGAGGCATGTTAAGCAAACACATTTCTGGAGGAATAGAAAGGACATCTGATGTAATAGACCTTGCCACAACGGCGCTCACGCATCTGAGATTGGGTCCGATCACGCTTGTTGATTTGTTTGTTACAAGACGCTGCAATTTTGCATGCAAATACTGTTTTATTGAAGGAAAAGATGCACTTGATACTAATACAGAGGTTCTGCGCGCCACTGTTAAATTCTTGCTTAAAGCCATGGGAAACGAAAACGAAGCAACGATCCTATTATTCGGCGGGGAGCCGCTTCTAGTATTCGATACAATTGTTGACTTCGTGCCGTACGCGCGGCGTGAATTCATGCGCGCGGGCAAGAAGGCGTCATTCAGCATCACGACGAACGGGAGCCTGATCACGCC
>JAGGVC010000014.1 GCA_021158185.1 bacterium
CGCGGATGATGTGAGGCGGTCGGATGAGACAGTATCTATATCTATTTCAAGAGAGCGCCCTTTCCAGGGCGCAAAGGATGAAAAAGCGGTCGGATTACCCGATGCACCGAGGAATCGACGCTCTCTTGTTTGTGCTGTGCGCGCCTCAATCTGCCGCACAAGCTCATCACGGATCATCGCAAACACATCGGGATCAACACCAGCATCCCCCGGCGGCTCGTACTCCTCGATCTCGGCGATGACCTGGCCGAGCGTGCGAGTGATTGGCTCAATACCGCCCGCATCCTGCGATGGATGATTCCCGATTTCTGCCAAAAGAGACTCGGTTACGTTTGCGCCTGAAGCTCCGCCTTTGCACGCTGCCGAAAAAACAAGGATAAATGCGAGAAGAACAAACGGAATGAATGCGAGACGGAACGCGCGGTCGAATGCCATTACACGACTGAGCATTGTCATCACCACCAGAATAAGAATTTTGCATATGAATGCAGTGAATTATAACTTCGATTGGGAAGAAACGCAAACGAGGCGGATGAAGCAGTTGCAGCAAGCCGCCCTACATGATTCCTCATCAGTAGGCGCTGCGAGAGCGTGCCGCATCCTCAGAGGCCGTGCGAATCGAGGACGCGGACTGCCTCTTCATACCCGAGCGGTTCGAGGATATCCAGTACATGTAGATCGAATGGATCAACGAATCCGATGCGAGGCTCAATTCTGATGATGTTTTTTTCAGTAGCGCAGCTGAACTCTGAGCTTGTCCGGATATTGATCACGAATGATTGAACAAGCACTCTGTATAGCGTGGTCGGGTTCTTGTTCAACTTGCAGTGCTTGAGCGGATCAACGGCAAGAATAGTGTCTATGTCTTCGATGTCCGAAACAGAGTTTATCGGCAGATTGCCCGTAATCCCTCCGTCAACGTGCGGCACACCTCCGAGTTTTACAGGCGCGAAAAGCCCCGGAATTGAGCAGCTCGCAGAGATGATTCGCCCAAGACTTCCTTTGGCATGAATCGCCTGCTTGCCTGTGGCGAGGTCGGTAGTTGCGATCTTGAGCGGAATTTTCAGATCTTCGATTCGTTTTACGCCAGTGTTTTGTTCAACAAAATCCGCAAGTTTATCGAGCTTGGCCAGGCCGGGCTTCATAAAGGCCGGCGTTATGATCCGATACCAGCTTACGCGCTTTGTGATCCCTGTCAGTTCTCTATGTGGTATGCCCGCGCAGATAAGCGCGCCAATAACTGATCCTGCGCTTACGCCGGCAACGACCGACGGGCTAATTCCGCGTTCCTCAAGCGCTCGCAACACGCCGAGGTGAGATAGCGCAAGACTCGCGCCTCCAGCAAGCACCAGTCCGATTTTGCTTTTGTGATTATGCATATATAACCAGTTTGCATTCCACGGGTAATCCCTCCAAATTCGCAAAACTGCAGGAATCGTGAGCCGCTACGGGCAGGCGATGCGGCATCCGGTAAGCGGCACGGCACTCGTGCGCGAGCCGAGTTTCCGCTTGCAGTTCAGCACGTCATTATCGCGCATTCGTGGGAGCGAGACAAGTGCAGGTGCGGCGTCGAAGCCATCATCGTCCATCACGCCGACTTTGTGAATTACGAACCTATGAACCAGCCGCGCTTACGGATCGATAACTGGCGCGAGTTTTCGCCCATCTCTAAAGGGCATACACAAATGATTCCCCTTATTCCTGGGGTTCGGCCGCGCCGGGGAAGTCGAGGATTTCAGGCTGGTCGAGGTCTTTGATCTCAGTGCCTTCTTCCCTTGCTTCGGCTTTTCTCATCGCCTCAGCCTTTATCTTTTCGTGTTCCTCGCGATCCTCTTTGGTTCTGTAGTCTGCCAGGAACGCCCCCTTGAGATTCGCGCCGAGGAAATCGCCCTCGTCAATGTCGAGTTCGCGGATATCGGCCTCGATCATAATCGCGCCTCTGAAAATCGTCTTTTCGAGCTTTGCCTTTTTCAGATCGGTGAACGATAGATCCGCGGATGTGAAATTGGTTGCGGTGAGCGCAGCTTCCTCAAAGATGCTGTGCGACAGAAGCGCGTGTGCGCAATTGGCGTTCGAAAGCACGGCGCGCCTGAAAAATACCTTTGGAAGTTTTGCCCCCGACAGATTTGCGCCCGTGAGATCCGCGGCCTGAAAAAACGCCGCTTCGCCCGCAATGTTTGAAAGATCCGCATCCTTGAGCTTCGCACCTGTGAAATCGGTTTTGTTCACCCTTGCATTCGTCAGCTCGGCTTCCGGCGCGGTGAGAAGAAACAGGTTCGCATCGTCGAAATTCGCATCCTTTGCAATGAAGCCGAATGCCTTCACGCGGCTGAACGATGCGTTAATCGCGCTGATGCCGGTCAGATCGCACCAGTCGAAGCGCGCGGATCTGAAAAGCGTGTTGTCGAAGTTCACTCCCTGAAGGTTGATGTTCAGGAAGTGGGAGCCCGAGAAGTCGCAGTTCGACAGATCCTGCCCGGAAAGATCGCGCTTTTCGGTGGTCATGTTCGTCACCCTTACGCGCGATCCGGTCTCGCTAAAGAACTCGTTCTTGGCTGCGCAGAAGCGGTCGATATCGGTAACAAAAAGCACGGCGATTTCGTGTTCTTCCATACGTTCACAGTCCTTAACGTACATTTCTGCCCGCGGTGGTGAACACGCACGGATAACCGGACGTGGATCGTAGCCGCGACCGCTACTTATATCGGCAGATGAGCGCACGACCTGAACGATGTGTGTATTGTTCCGATTAGCTTAAACAGTGCTTCCATATCGCTGTATCTCATCTTTACCCAAGGATGACGTTGAGTTGCTTCTGCTCTGCATCGCTCGATGTACAGCCTGCTAAAGCGAGGCCAGCCAAGGCTCGATACGGTCGAACGCGCGGTCGATATCTTCAAA
>JAGGVC010000096.1 GCA_021158185.1 bacterium
CCTCCCCAATCGCCGCGCCTGACTTCGCGCCGCCGTCGTCATCGGGATCGCCCGCCGGCCACCACTCGATTCCGCCGTGGAGCGCCGGATCGTCGTAGGCGACCTGCGCCTGATAATTCATCGCAATAGGCGTGATGTCTGAAATTCCCACTTCGCCAGACTGGTCGAAATCGCCGATAAGCCGCTCCGTCCAGGTGAGCGTAACGCCCTCGGGCGGAAGCGGCCCTGCAGGGCCATCAGGATCGATGACCGTTGCAGCGAGATCGAATACTTTGTTCTCAGCGCCCGTCGGAGCTTTCGCAACCGCTCTCTCGACATCCACACCGAGCCGCGCAAGCTCCCCGCGCAGCATCGTTTCGAGTTCGTCAGTTGAAGGCACATCGAGGATTTCCGACGACGACGCATTGGAGTTTGACGGGGATGGATCGCCGATGGACAATGAGTCGGACTGCGAAATGCCTGAACCATCGCTTTTCCCAGGCAATGCCACGCTTCCACCTGATTTGCACGATGCGATGAAAACCGCCGCTGAAACAAAAGCCGCGAGCACGGCGAAAAACGCAAATGCGCCGAGAGACGCAATCGAACCGCAATAATCCCGCAAAATTCTTCCCGCGTTCATAGTCCTTATTTCCCCGGACATCTGTAATTCCAACCTGAACTTCTATCATCTCTATTATACAGCTTGCCTAAATGAATTGCCAGCAGCGGTGAATTTCCGTACGCGATAAACTGCGCATCGCGCGCGCGATAAGCCGCGCTTTACCTTTCATCGCGCGCGAAAACCGCGCATCACCGCGCAAAACAGATTTGCCCGATGAATGATCCTGGCATTATCCGCGCCGTTGCCTGTAACGCAAATATGCGGTTTGATACCCCCTCGATGATCGCCATGATGATCTGCGGGACAGAGAAATCCCCGCCCATATTCCCGTCAATTATTTCGCATCGGAGCTCAGTTTGCATTCACGCGAGCGCTTACATGTGGTATGATTATTTGTTTGGGGGAGCCAGGCGGCTTCCGGCCTGGGCCGGAGGTCGAAATGGCTCGACAGTTGGCAGGGACAGATACGCGCAAACGAAGCGGAGGTACGGCTTCGAAGCACAGCGTCGGTGGCGCGCGGGCAGTTTCTTCAAGCGCCAGGGCCGATCGCGCGAAATCTGCACGCACCTCACCCGTGAGCGGGGCCGCGCGCAAGGAATCGAGCGGCAAGAGCCAAAGCAGCGCATCCGCAAGCGGTACAGGTTTGCGTAAACCGTCCGCACGAACGAAAACAGCGAATCATCGCAATGCAAAGCCTCGCCCTCGAAGGAAACTACGCAAGAATGCGCGCACCGAGATCATCCGCGATGTGATCGCTATCATCGGCGCAGGCATTATCCTTTTTACCGCGCTCTCGCTTTATCTTCCGCTCGTTACAGATAACCCGCAACCCGTCGGGATGCTCGGCGCTGCGTTCTCGGATATCCTTATTGTATATTTGAGCTTTGTTGCATATCTCCTGCCCGTCGTGGCCGCATTGTACTGGGCGCGGTTCGTCTATCCCGAATCGAAGCGCCTGTCCGACGTTTCGGGAATAAGCTTTTTTGCCCTGTTCTTCATCTTCCTGTTTGCCGGAATATTCGGAGCTTCGGGTGAAGCCGGGCGACTCACAACCGAAACTATGGAATCGTTCGTGGGAGTATTTTATCCCGCGCTACTCGCCGTCCTGTTCTTCATAATCCTCGCGATAATTCTCAGACGCAGTATCGTCAGACCGACCGCGCAGGCCGCCTCAACCGGTGCGCGCGGAATTGTCGCTGCATTTTCCTACATGGCCAATGCAATTCGTCTGGCATTATCGCTCGATTACGACGAGAGCGCGGCAGAAGTCGCTCTGCGGGACGATGCGAAAGCGCGCTGGGAGAGCGACGCCGAGGAATACGAAAACGACGCGCAGGATGACGTCACGATCGCCGGCCTGGATAGCGAAAAAACTTCGCTTGAAGACACCGACGATGAAGAAACGGACGTGCCGATCACCGCGTACTCGGAGGATAACGGAGAAACAGGCGACCTCGTAAGCGACGAAGATCTTGAGTTCGTGGTCGAGAAGGACTCTGGACAAGTCGAATTCAGATTCAAAAGCGACGAACATCCGTACGCCCTGCCCCCTCTTTCGCTTCTGCTGGACGCTCCTTTCCTCAAGAATGACAAGGCCGATCTTCTGGATAAGGCAACGGTAATCGAAAGAACGCTCACCGAATTCAGGATTGACGCGCGGGTGAATCACATCCAGGAAGGGCCGCGGGTCACGCGCTTTGAAATCGAAATCGGCCCGGGCATCAACGTATCCAAGATTCACAACATTGCGGACAACCTGGCGCTCGAACTGGCGGTATCCGCGGTGCGCATCGAAGCACCCGTGCCCGGCAAAAGCGCTGTCGGCGTCGAAGTTCCAAACAAGCATTTCCAACTCATCACGCTCAAAAGCATCCTCGATTCGCCGGAGACGAAGAACGCACGCGGCATCGCGACAGTGTGCCTGGGACGTGATATCGCAGGCAAGCCTGTTGTCGGCAACCTCGCGAAGATGCCGCATCTCCTCGTTGCGGGTGCGACGGGAAGCGGTAAGAGCGTCTGCCTGAACACGATCATCGCAAGCATTCTGTTCCGCGCAACGCCTGAGGAAATCAAGTTCGTGCTGATTGACCCGAAATGGGTGGAGTTGGCTGTGTACAAGGAACTGCCGCACCTTATCACGCCTGTGGTCCACACGCGAGCGGAAATCATCGGCACGTTCGGCTGGGTGATCAAGGAGATGGAGCGCCGCTACCGACTTCTCCAGGAATTCACGGCGAAGAACATAGCAAGTTTCAACGCACTCGTCGAATCCGATGAGCGCCTGCCGTATATCATCATCATTGTTGACGAGCTTGCCGATCTCTTTATGATCGCGGGCAAAGTTGCCGAAAAACAGATTACGCGCATTGCACAGAAAGCCCGCGCCGTGGGCATCCACCTAGTCGTCGCAACCCAGCGTCCCGATGTCAAGGTGATAACGGGCACGATCAAGGCGAACATCCCGAGCCGCATCGCGTTCGCCGTAGCCCAGCAAGTGGACAGCCGCACTATTCTAGATATGAACGGTGCGGAGAAACTTCTGGGCGAGGGAGATATGCTTTTTAGCCCCATCGGTGCGATGAAGCCGTCGCGCGTACAGGGCGCGTTCGTGTCGGACGAGGAAGTGCACCGAATCGTGGAGTTCATCTGCTCACAGCGCGCACCGAAGTTCAACCCCGACATCGAGAAGATGATCAAACCCGAAGACGATATTGACGAGCTCGCCGGCGATTCCGAGAAAAGCGATCAAGATGAGCTTTACGGTGAGGCGCGTGACATCGTGCTGACGGAGAAAAGGTGTTCAATCAGCTACCTCCAGCGCAGGTTGCGAATCGGATACCAGAGGAGCGCCCGGATTGTGGATTCACTCATGAGCGAAGGCATCGTCGAGGAAGATCCCGAAACCGGAAGCTACAGGATTGCAGAAACGTAGGTGAATAATTCGTTTGACGGACACGCATCGTCCGGCAGACGGAATGGCTTCAGAAGCGATGCGATCATGAAGTTTCAGAAGCAGGTTTGTGAATTTGTATTGTGAAGACTTCGCCGCCGTATGGAGTTGAAATGCAGGAACGCACAGGTTTGAACGTAATAGAAGAAGAGTATTCGAGCGAGGTAGTGGGAATTCCCGAACTTCCTCAAGGCGTGCTCGACCGGCTCAGCAGAGTAATGACGCTCTGGCACACCGATCCCTACAAGGCAAGCTGGTATATCGACCCGAAGCTCGCTGAAAGGTTGTGGGGGAAATCGCGCTCGAAGAAATCAGCTGTACCGACATTCGGTGACAAAGTCGAGGCTAAGATACAGGAACTATGGCTGACCGATCCGGAACGGGCAGTCAAGTTCGTCAGACCTACTCGCGCGATAAAAAGATACGGCCGCCCCCCCGGCATAACGCCGCGAAAACTGATCGAGCTCAACAGGCTTTACGAAATGTTGAATGGGAAAGCATCGAGC
>JAGGVC010000019.1 GCA_021158185.1 bacterium
GAACTTGTGATAATGGTGTTCGCACCTGAATTGAAGAGGCGCACCTCAAGGGATTCATCCCGGAATGCGCTGAAAAGAGGCATCGCCACCGCGCCTATCTTCAAAATCCCGAAAAACGCAAAGTAAAGCTGTGGGACACGATCAAGAAATATCGCCACACGGTCGCCGGGCTTTACACCCATTTCCGTGAGCTTCTTTGCAATTGCATTCGAATAAAGCCGCATCTGCTCAAAAGTATATGTGAACGCCTCACCGGCGTTATTCTCCCAGATAAGAGCGGTTCTGTCGCCGAGTCCGCGCTCGCAATGTCTGTCAATGCAGAAATACGCGACGTTCAGCGGATCGCCGTTCTTCCATCCAAGTTCTTCCTTCGCAATGTCCCACGCGAAGTCTTTCACCCGCTCATCGTACGAGCCGATGTTCGTCACTTTGTTTGGCAAGTTCATACGTGCATTCCTCTCATTTGTCACAGGATTCTTCCCCAGCCAGAGCTCTCGCGTGGTTCACACCTTCGTCGGGGCTCAGCTATGCTCCCGCCTGATATAGTTCGCCCCGTTCGTGGCGCGCCCTCAGTCGCTTGAGCATATCCTCGGTCATCTTCGCCAGGTCGTATGCCGGTTCCCAGCCCCACTCCGTCCGCGCGGCGCTGTCGATCACGCTGCTCGGCCAGCTGTCGGCGATGTCCTGGCGGAAGTCAGGCTCATAAGTAACTTCAAAATCGGGGATGTGCCTTTTAATCTCCGCCGCCAGCTCGCCCGCGCTCATGCTCATCGCGCCGACGTTGAAGTCGCCGTGGTGCTTCAGCTTGTCGAAGGGCGCAGCCATCAGGTCCATAGTGGCCTTGATGCAGTCTGGCATGTACATCATAGGCAGCCGCGTGTCCTCTTTCACGAAGCAGGTATAGCGGCCCTCCTCGATCGCCTTGTAGTAGATCTCGACGGCGTAGTCGGTGGTCCCGCCGCCCGGCAGCGTCTCGGCGCTGATGATCCCCGGATAGCGCAGCCCGCGAGCGTCGACGCCGAATCTCCGCACGTAATAGTCGCACAGAAGCTCGCCGGTGACCTTGGTCACACCGTACATAGTCGTGGGTTTCAGCACCGTCTCCTGCGGCGCGTCGTCGGGCGTCCCTGGGCCGAAGACCGCGATGCTGGAGGGGCATAGCACCTGCACCAAATCGTGATCGCGTGCCGCTTCCAGAGTATTTATAAGACCGGTCACGTTAACTTCCCAGCAGGCTTGCGGGTTCTTCTCTCCCGTGGCGGAAAGGATGGCGGCCATGTTAACGATGGTGTCAATGCTGAACTGCTTTATAGTCTCATCCAGCTTCTGCCTGTCGACCACATCGCACCAGGTAAAGGGACCCGAATCGCGCAGCTCCGATGAAGGTTTCGTCTTGCGCCCCGCGGCAACCACGTTGTCCGCTCCGTACTTATCGCGCAGCGCCAGCGTCAGTTCGCTGCCGATCTGGCCAACCGCGCCTACAACAAGAATGCGCTTGATTTCCCGCACACTTACCTCCAAGAGGGGGAAAATTCACATTGATCAGCCACCGCTACCGTGCCCGGCACACTTCCGGTGACTGCCTGCGTTCCCGCGCACCGAAGTTACACAAGGCCTCTGCCTTTGTCAAGAGAAACAGCTGGCAATTCAGTATATTGACTGTCAGCGTTACATATGTCTCACAGGCAGATTTGGCCTGCCACGTGCGTTCGGGACAACCCGGGCGTCAAGTTGCTTAAATCCCTGATGGCAGCCCAATCTCAAAGACTATTCTTCGTTCTCGCTGTCGCCTTCGCTCTCATCTTCGTTGAGAACTTCTTCGATCAGGCTACCAAGTGAAGTCTGCTCTTCCTCGGTCAATGGCTCTTCGCTTATCTCGGGAAGCTCCTCACCTACTTCATCCCAGCTTGGAAATGCGTTCTCGGCAAGTGCATTCTTGGCTTCCTGGTCGAGCTGTTCATCCGTGGGTGGAGGCTGGAGCGGAATATTGATGTCGTGATCCCATTCAGGACGCGAATCCGCAGTGATAATGACTAGCTCTCCGTTTATATGTCTGTAAGCAGGACCTCTATATCCCGTCTCAAGATCGAGCCAGAAGCTGTATTCGAAGAATTTCTTTCTCCTGTCCGTTTGCATACGGCGAAGTCTGTATTTGTCGAATCTCCAGTAAACGTGCCCGTTGTTGCCGAAAAAATAGCGGCTGTCGTACATGCCGTCGCCGAAAATGCGAACCCATCCTTCAACCTGCACATGACCGAATGGCAACACAGACTGTTCATAGCGAATTGGTCCAGGTACCCATATGCGGTTATAAGGGTCATAAAGGAAAAAACCGCTTGAACCTCGTACCTCTCCTACCCAATAATTAAAGAACTCATCCCTGAGCGTATCGACAACTCTCACCTGCATAAATTCGAACTGAGCGCCTGGACGGAGCACCGTTCCATATACAGTTTCCTTTGCGGATGCGTTAAAGGAAAGAGCGACAATAAGCAAGATTACAAGCATTGAAAGCCTGAACATAAATAACACCTCCGATCAATTCCATTATACCCTTTTTCATGGTCAAGCGGCTTTTCCTCTTTTCCGGTAGGTAATAACTGCTTGATAAGAGGACCCCATTATAGAGCAGCCAAACAAATAATTTGCATGCTGGCTAGTAATGGGCTATAATCATCACCTGGGTTGCGTTGCAGCCCTTCTCTTTACAGCTCGGATGTGGACGCGTTTTTCTGTGTCCAAGTGCCCCGTTCACTGGCGGGCGGAGGACATAAGCAGTCTGAAATACCGTTCCTTTCTTGGTGTTTTTCTTGGTGTTATTTCTTATTTTGTTTTCCGCCGCCATTCCAGCAATTGCGGTCGCTCTTTTTCAGACCGGCGAAGGCTTTGCTTTGCTTCCGTGCATTGTGTTTCTCACCGCAGCTGCCGCTTCTGCTGGGGCGTTTTTATATTACAGACATCTGATTACTGCCGGCATCGAACGAAGCGCCGAAAGCCGGTTGACCTCAAAGCCTCTGGACGACGATTCCAATAAGGAACTCAGCGCCAGAATGGCTGGTAAGCGGAATATCGAAGCCGAGGGGCTGATTGATGTCCTGCAAGCCCTGAGCAACAAGAGCAGTTGTGATGCTGTCGCTCAAGCATTGTCTGAATCGTTGCTTGAATTCATCAGCTTCTCCAGGCTCACAATTTCACTCGCATCAGCCGGATGGGAAGAGATTCATGAATATTCGGCGTTTCCGATCGAGATCGGGAAGCTGCCACCCGCAAGGGCAATAAATGCTGGTGAATTTCCTGAATGGGAATCATTCAAGCAGGGAGCATCCTTCAAGCTTTACAACACTCCCTTTGATAATGAGCTTGAACGCTTCTTCCAACTGTCGGACGAGCCGAACACGGCACCTCGAACAATCCTCGTCCTTCCGGTACCGGCCAACGGGGAACCTTCGGCTCTGCTCGTGCTTGAAAGCAATTCCGAGGATGCGTTCACGCAGCAACAGATTGATTTCATTTCCAGACTTACTCGCCACATCGGTTCCGCACTTAAGAATGCCGAGTACAGAATGCTGGAGCATACCCGGTACGCGCAGCTTCAAATCATCAGCCTGCTTCCCCAAAGGATTCTGGAATCAACAAATGTCGAAATGATACTTCAGGAAACAGGCAAGTATCTCATCGAATCCTTCAACTACGATAATGTTTTTCTCTTTCTCGTTGACGATATTCTCGAAGAGCTCTACCTCTTTAGTTCCGTGGGCAAAGAGGCCGACTTTATAGATATCGGTCTCCGCCTCGGAATGGGAGAAGGATTACAGGGGCTCGCTGCAAAAGCCGGTGAATACAAGCTTTCCAACGATTGCGCTTCCGATCCGCGATTCGCAAATCCTTTCCCAGACACATTGCCGGTTAAAAGCGAGATAGCTATTCCGATTAAGAAAGCCGGCTCCACAATCGGCGTTCTCGACGTTGTCTACGGAAAATCCGGGAAGTTCGGCGAAAATGACGTATCGCTTCTTGAAACGATTGCCAACCTCCTTGCAACTGCACTCGTTAATGCATACAACTTCGAATGCCTGAAGGAGCATAGCGAAACACTTGAAGCCTACAAAGAACATCTCGCGGGCGATCTGTCGCTGGCAAGCAGACTGCAGAACAACCTGCTGCCTTGGGATTTCGTACATCCGAATCTGGAGGTAAGCCTGAAGTATATCCCGCAGGAGGATATCGGCGGCGATTACGCGAAGATTGCACATCAGGGGGACTGGATTTACATCGTTATCGGCGACGTAAGCGGTCACGGAATAACCGCCGCGCTCGTCATGAGCGGCATCAACAGCGAAATCGAACGCCTGATTTCCCAGGAGCTGCATCCATCGAATGTTGCATACCACGTCAACAACTACATCGCGGAAAACTTCAGCTTTATGGGGCTTTATTTGACGTTCTTCTGCAGCAGGCTGAATACTCTAACAGGTAGATTGGAATACATCAACGCGGGTCACCAGCCAGTCATCGTTCAGAATCCGGATAAATCGATAATTGCACTTGAATCATCGAATTTTCCGCTTGGGCTTCTCAAAGAGGAATTTCCTAAGCATATCGCTGAAGACAACATCACTGTCATTCCGGGAAGCAGGATGCTCCTATACACAGACGGCCTGATAAATGAGCGAAGCGGATACGACGAAAGCAAACTCGTTGAAATCCTCGACGAATTCTCCGACAAGCAAGTTAATGAAGTTGCCGAACACATCATGTCGCTGAGCACTCTCAACCTGGAAGGTGCGAAAGCTGAAGATGACCGGCTTGTCGTTTCCGTCGAATACAGGGACAAGGCGCAGATCCATGAGGTTTTCTCATCATTCGGTGACATCGACAGGATTGAGAAGAAGCTCGTGAAGCTCTGCCGGATGCTCTCGTACAACGAAGACGACATAATGGTGCTTCACCTGGCAACATACGAAATGATGGTAAATGCGGTTAAGCATGGACATAAGTTCGATTCCGCAAAAAGGGCTATCATTGAGGGAAACGTTTTTAAGGATCACTGGATGCTCACGATTGAAGATGAAGGTGAAGGCTTCAACATTGATGAGATAAACGAATACTCACTTGACATCCTCGATGTTTTCCGTGCAAGCGGACGTGGAATTCTGCTTACGAAAAAGATCGTTGACGACCTTTACTACGAAAATAACGGCAGAAAAGTGACCATAATGAACCTGGTGAGCGAGTTGGTGCCGGGAAGAGTGGATATCCAACCATAGACGGCCTTTCTTAGCTGCCGCCTATTCCGCCCTGTTCAAATTCCTCGTCGAGAAGATCGAGTTCGTCTTCCAGATCGTCGAACGACTCTTCGATCTCTTCATCCTTCGCGTGCATCTGAGTGATAAAGTGCGATAACTCCGTCAGATAGAAACTCAGATCGAGTTCGATAACCATAACGTGTTCCGGTGTCCTTACCTGCCCGCCGCTCATATTCAAGATTCCTTCTACCCCGCTCTCCACTAGGTCGTCCACGATCTTCTGAGCATTGTCGTGCGTGACCGCAACAACGGCGATTCTGATGTTGTCCTGTTGTATGATTCGCTTCAGGTAGCGCACATTCTGAACCGGTATGCTCTGAATTATGCTGCCAATCTTCGTTGGATTATTATCAAAGGCGTACTTAATGTTGTAACCAGCCTGCTGGATCTTCTTGTTTGCGAGAATCGAACCGCCGATTTTGCCGATACCGACGAGCACAACATCCCACTTTTGATCGATGCCTAGAAGCCCTTCGATTTCCTTGATGAGATCCCCTACGACATAGCCCTTTCCGCGAATTCCTTCCGCAGAAAGATGCAGACTGAAATCCTTACGAATCGTGGGAGAAAGGATGCCGGTTGAGCGTTCCATCTCCTCACTGGTAACTGTCACCTTGTGCTGGTGTTCCATAATTCTCAATGCGTACAGGTAGTTATAAAAACGGTAATCAACCTTTTCCTTTATCCGTAACCTCTTAGGTGACATATCCTTCGGTCCTCCATACAAGCCAAGTAATCGGCAACCCGAAATATCACAAAGCTCTCAACAACGAGGTGTCCGTGACAACTTTCACGTGCCTTGTGAATTTTACCACGTAATTCTTAGAATGTAAAGGAATTTTCATCGCCAATCGAGCCAAATAGCTTGTTCCGGAAATCATATCCTTCGCGGTAAAATTCAATAATGGTAATCTTACCGCGCCGCTAGCGGGATTCCTCGCCTGGCTGACGTTGGAGGACATTCAATGGATATCTTGAAAACAGCTATAAGGCGCCACATCGATGACGAGCGCCTCTCGCTTGGAATCGTTAGGGCAAAAGGGGTTACTGTTGCAGAAAGCACGCCATCATTTCGCACAAGGGTTGACGAGCTTGTGAATTCCGTTCTAACTCAGGAGAAAATCCTGCCTGATGAAGTCCGCTCAAAAGTGCGCCATATGATGAAGCTCGGCGGCTTTTCACCCAGCGGCAGAAATCGACCGGCCAGCGAGTTCATACTTCGCGAGATCGCCAAAAACCGGTCGTTCAAGTACATCAACAACGTCGTGGATATCAACAATTACATGTCTGCGAAAGTCCGGCTGCCGATGAGTATTTTCGATGCTGGAAGGATCAACGGCGCGCTTGTGATTCGCATCGGTAATCCAGGCGAAGGCTATGTTTTTAACAACGAAGGCCACGTTATCGACGTCAAAAAGCTAATCGTGTGCTGCGAGGAGCAGCACGACTACACAAGCATTCCTTTCGGTTCACCCGTCAAGGACAGTATGCATACGAAAGTATTTCCCGGATGCACGGATGTACTCGCAGTCATCTATTCTGCCTCCGCGCTTTACTCGCGCACGGAACTTGAGGCAATCTGCGAAGAAATGTGCGGGCTATTGGCTGAATACGCCGATTCTGCTGAAACAGTGTTTGAAATCAGGTAAAGACGAGATACGCGCGCCTCCTTAAAGCTAGCCAAGCACAGTATGAATAATGTTCTTGCTCGATAAATGCAAAAAAAATGGCCCCAGTTAAGGGGCCATAGGAGGATGATGTAGTATCAGTTTTATCGCTTGGCATTTGGATCTTCGATCTAAACGCCTCGAGGTCCGCCACCGGGGCGGTTACGACCTTCTTCGATGTGCATCTTTATCGTTTCCAGATCCACGACGTGAACAGCCACGAAGTAATCGGGCAGATTCTCCTTGCTCCATTCACCTTCGGGCGGGAGACACTTGAACATAAATACGTCGCCGACCCCGACTTCGCTCGTTTCTACCTGATCGCCCTGAACCATAACCATAGTCTTGTCGGTCAGTTCGATCCGAACACCGTCAGGAAATCTCTCTGCAAATTCCTTTTTGCGGGCTTCCAATCCCGGCCTCGGCTTGCCGTCATCCGCCGGAATGCCGAGTTCATCTTTCGGGAAAGGCATTAGCTCAACAGTCACGAATCCGTTATCGATCGCAGTCACTTCACCGTAAACAGGGAATCCGCGACGCTGGCGTCCACCCATTCCGGGTCCGCCCGGCCTCATGCCTTGGCCGCCCGGACGCATACCTTGTCCGCCGCGGCCCGCGCCTCGCATCCTCTGCCTTATAAGCTTGACGGTTTCGGGATCGCTCATTGCGATAGCGTAAAGCGTGTCATCTTTCTCCAAAGAAATAATAACGACTTCCAGTCCCTTAGTGAAGTCATCCAAAGTCGCTCTCTCACCGTTCAGGCCGAACCGCGTTCTATCGCCTACAACGATTTCAAGAGTTTCTTCCTCAGCTTCAACCTCGCCTACTCCTCGAATCATGTACTTCTCAGGAACGATGGTTACAGTTCCAGCCTCCGAATCGATATCCTGAATCGTTCCGAAGATGATCTTTCCGCTTCTTTTCCCCTGCCCCGGACCTTGCTGCGCAAAAGCTGCGCTTGCAAAAACAAGTACGACAATCAAACTCAAAATCAGCAAAAGCCTTCTCATAATCTGCATCCCTGCCTTTCTTGATTTGCCGGTTACATCCGGCGCACGGTAAGAAAGACGAAGCGGGAACGCGTGTGTTCAATGAGAGCTTTGATCTGGCATCATTCAGAAGAAAGCCTCGGATCACGAGGGATTTATCATTCACAGCCCCAAGACTGCATCTTGCACCTGCTTGTAACATACTCCAAGAAAAAGTGATTATCATTGTATAATGATCCGGGTTGGTTTCCGGGATTCTCAATATTCTTCCGTGGGATGATGCATATGACACCTTTTCGTAGATTGCTGATTATTTTTCCTCTTTCATTGCTATTCTTGATAGCACTTGCCTGCAGTCATGGGGGAAACGCAGGTAATGCATCCGCCGATCCGAATCCCTCCGGCACAGACAACGGCCAAGCTCCCAGCGATCTTTCAAAAAAGTTTGATGCCGACAACTCGTTTGATTTCCTCATCGACCAGATGAACTTTGGATACCGAATACCCGGAACCGATTCACACGCGAAGTGCGGAGATTGGATCGTATCGACACTGAAGGAGTACGGATGGGAAGTTGAGGAGCAGACGTTTACTGCCACTGTTCGCGGAAGTCCGCTTCCCATAAGAAACATCATCGCCCGGTTCGGGTGGACAAGCGGTAGCCGTAACAATATTATGCTTGCGGCACACTGGGACACGAGGCCGTGGTGCGATCAGGACATTCCGGAGAATCGCCACAAGCCCGTCCCGGGAGCAAACGACGGTGCGAGTGGAGTGGCGGTTCTTCTCGAACTTGCTCGTGTGTTCTCCGAAACACCTCCGCTTGTGGGCGTAGAGTTGGTGTTCTTCGACGGCGAGGACTACGGCCCGGAGCTGTCGGCGATGTTCATCGGCAGCAAGTACTTCGCCGATCGGCTCTCGGTTACGCGCATCAACAGCTACAGATGGGGCGTTCTGCTCGATATGATCGGGGATCGGGACTTGCAGATTCATCCAGAATACCACAGCGAGGCAATCGCCGGCGATCTGTACGGCCGCATCATCACATTCGCCGATCTTCTTGGATACGGTGCACATTTCCACACGACCGGCACACTCAGGATCTTTGACGATCATGTTGCCCTTATCGATCGCGGGATAAAGATGTATGACTTAATCGACTTCGATTATCCCTGGTGGCACACTGTCGGAGATACTGCCGACAAATGCAGCCCTGATAGCCTGAAGATAATCGGGCGTACGATTGAAAATCTCGTGTATGCCGAAACTCTGGATATGGACTTGGAGTAGCTGACATGGCTACAACCGTTGGGTTAATCGGAAGGCCGGGCGCAGGAAAACGAACGCTGTTCGAGCTTGTTACCGGAAGACCGCCGGAAGACATTTTCCTGAAGGCGGGTGTAAAAGCACAGAGGGCTTCAGTGCACGTGCCCGATGACAGGCTTACAGCGCTGGGCAGGATTTTCAAACCGAAAAAAGTGACGCCCGCGCAGTTTGAGCTTATGTATCTGCCGGGATTTACTCCTGAAGATGACAGAAAAATTGTGACTGCTGCTCTTTCGAACTACCGCACCTGTCAGGCGCTCGCGCTCGTCGTGAACCTATTCACGCCCGAAAGCCGCGATCATGCGGAAAAAGAAACGCGGGAGCTTATCGACGAATTGATTCTCCTCGACTATGTGCAACTCGAAAGCATGCTTCCAATGCTCAAGAAGCGCGTTTCCGGAAAGGAAGCTCAGGCTGCAGAAAAACTCGCCGCTCTCAAAAAGATCAAGACCGTACTGGAGGATGGAAAACCCGCGTCTTCAACTGAATTACCGGCTTTCGAGGAAGCACTTGTAAAAGAATATGCGTTCGTAACTTCCAGACCATTTCTGATCGTCGGCAATGTGTCTGATGATTGCATTGCCGATCCGGGCGAAATCGGCGAGATATTCATGGCGCTTGCGTCTTCCTACGATGCGGGATTCATCACTGTCAGCGCAAAGATCGAAGCCGAACTCGCCGCCCTTGATGAAGAAGGCGAAAGGCTTGAACTCATGACAGAATTCGGAATAGATGAATCGGGCATCGTTCGTCTCATCCACGCATCGCACAAGCTTCTATCGCTAAAAACATTTTTTACGGGCGGCGATATAGAAGTGCGGGCCAGAACCATGCACGTAGATGGAACCGCTTACGATGCTGCAGCCATCGTTCATTCGGACTTGGCAAAGGGATTCATCAGAGCAGAAATTTATGACAGCCATGACGTCATCAAACATGGCGGACTTCAGGCTCTCCGCGGCACAGAAATGATGAAGCTCGCAGGAAAGGAATATGTAATTAAGGAAGGCGATTACGTCTTCATCCGAAGCGGCGTTTAGTTCACCCAAGCGCTACGCAGGCATTCCCTGCAGAAAATTCTGCGCAGTCGGATTGTACCGCCTAACCTGCCTTGTCAAGAAGTGTGCCTTTCCACTCTTTCGTCCTTTCATTACGCGATTGAGGTGTAGAGAAATTCTTGAGGATCGTTTTTGCGCGAGCGGCTTTCTTGATATTATTCGCGATGATTCTCATCTTGTTTTTTAGAAGCTCTACGATCTCCATATCTCGCCGGGTGTAGTCATAGATCCGCGTGAAAAAGCTGTTATCATTCTTGGTGAGAACCACTTCCATCGTCCCCACGAGCACTTCTTCCCATTTACCCTTCAGAATGATCTGATCGAGCAACCCGTCAAAGTCGTCGCAGGTAATCCTCCCAAGAATGTCGTACTGAAGGCGCTCAAGATCGCTCAGGATCTGCGAGTAGTTTCTATGATCGGCAGAATAACCGTATTTCATGCTTTCAGTCCTCGAAACAGAAGAATTCATGCTGCATCACCCTTTTACATCAAATGTCCCCGGCTTTCTTGCAGGCTCCGGTTCCCTTTCACGCGCCTTTTCCTTTTCCAATCCACTCCCGCGACCGTTCCCGGAATCATCACCTACGCGAGAACCGCTATTACCGCCATTATCAGGAACGCCCGACGCACCTGGATAAGAGGCAGCGCTGACCGGCTTATAGCTATCAGGGCTGCTCAACTCCCTTTCGGGTTTACTGCGGTTTTTGAAGAACGCATCCTTCCAGGTCTCGGCGAGAGGAACGAGCAGGTTCTCGACATCAATCAGGTATTTTTCGCTTTTCGTGGCATCGGCCTGGCGGAGGTGATAGAGGATAAAATCGTAGCTTCGTTCGAGGCCGATCGCAACATCGCCCCCCTTGTCCTTGTCAAGCGTGGCCATCAGCTCGGCGACAATCGCGTAGGCGCGCAGAATCGCATTGTGAGCATCCTCGATGCGCTTCTCCTCAACAGCAAGTCTTGCCTGCCTGATGAATTTGATCGCTCCCTGATACATCAGGAGCACCAGCTTCTCCGGCTCCGCTGTTAGAATCTCGTTTTCGGTGTAGCTTGCCAGGACGTTCGCCACGAGCACTTCCTCCCTGAAGTTCCCTAAATATTATCGGCAGCTCACTTTCCTGCCTGAAGATTCTCACGGCTCACTTGCGCGAGAGTTACCCGGAACTCCGCCATCATTGAGCGAACCCATAATACGCGCGCGCGGTTGTATATACACGCGCGCGGTCGCAGGTCATCAATTCGAGAAGTATACAGAAATCGATTAGTCGGCCTGATGCCGGGGCGAGCCGTATTCGGGACCGAGCTGTTCGCTTTTGCCCATGAGCCGTTTGTAGCATTTCAAGTATTCAGAAACCTTGACGCGAACATCGAACTGCGCAAGCGCGCGCTTTCGCGCACCATCCTGCATCTCTGTTAACAAGTTCGAATCATTCAGAAGTCGGCAAACCGACTCGGCCATACCGTCAACATCGCCGGTTTCGTGAAGGAATCCGCAAGCAGACGTCACAACTTCGGGAATACCCCCCACGGTGGTTGCGACGATCGCGCATCGCGCCGCCATCGCTTCAAGCGCGGCAAGCCCGAAGCTCTCCGACTCGCTCGGCATAATGAAAATATCCGATATCTCCATCAGGCAGTGGACATCACCGCGATTGCCGAGAAAATACACGCGATCCTGAATGCCAAGTTCGCTTACGCGCGCGCGAACGTTAGGCATGTCCACCCCATCCCCCACCATCAGGAGCTTGATAACGCCGTTGCATTTCAGGCGCGATAGAATCTCGACTGCATCGGCGGCGCGCTTTACGGGTCTGAAATTGCTGACATGACAGAGAATCCTCTCGCCCTCGTCGGCAAACTGCTTCCTGAGCTTTTTCGTTCCGGTATGCTGCTTGAAATCCTGAGGAGATATGAAGTTGTGGATAACCTCGATTTGCCGCTTTATATCAAATCGCTCAATTGTTTCTTCAGCAAGATGATGGCTGACGGCGGTCACCGCATCGCTCTCTTCGATGGCGAATTTGACTATTCCATAATAGCTCGGATCGCTTCCCGCAAGTGTGATGTCAGTGCCATGAAGTGTGGTTATGAGTTTGAACGGGTAATTATCGCGCACCATCGCGCGCGCGAGGTAGCCCGCGACCGCGTGTGGGATCGCGTAATGCACGTGCACAATGTCGAGTTTACAATGGCTAGCTACTTCTGCAATCTTGGAAGCCAAGCTTATCGTATACGGAAACTCCCCGAAGAGCGCGTAATTCTTGGCCGTGACGGCATGAAAGGTGATATTCGGATCATGTGTCGGCATCCTTACTGGAAAGTCGTAGCTGATGATGTGCAGCTTATGGCCGATGCGCGCCAGATGCTTGGCAAGCTCGGTCGCTACGACGCCGCTTCCGCCGTACGTCGGATAACAGACAATGCCAATATTCAGCCTGTACGACATCCACTTCTCCCTGCGATTATGCCGAAAAGCTCCTTATCCCCGAAAACCACCACTGAATGATACCACATCGCAGGATGCCATCCTCAATCATACGCGAGCGGGGCTCGGCTGATAATTCGCCCTGATTCACGCTTGTAAGGAAAGCTGGGCGAACGCGGATTCGCGGTCGTAGGGCGCGTGCGGCGTCGGTCACATCCACACCAACACCCGGCACGCCCGTTCAGGGATCCATCCCATCAACGTCGTGGAGCCCAGGCTTCAGCCTCGGAATGCGGATACGGAGGCTAAAACCTCCGCTCCATACTTCGTCTTTTCTTCAAGCCCGTCTACGCATGGAGCACCGGCTTCCAGCCGGGTAAAAAAACGCGGGAGCGGATAAAAAACCTTGCCGATAGTGAGATATTTCACAAGCGGCGAATGGAGAGGGCCGGGCGATATAGGTTGGAGGGGACAGAGGAAACTGCGGGCGAATGCGATTGTGCGATGGGCGGGCGCAGGTGAGAAATGAGGGGGATGGCGACGGGGAGATGGGTGGCACGAGTTGGCCGGGGAAAATGGAAGAAAAAGTGGCTGGTGAAGAAAGAAGGGATCGCGGCGAACGCGGATTCGCGGTTGTGGGGTGCGTGCCGCGGTAGGACCGTAGCCGGCCCCGCCATCGGATGATTCGTCCACGTCGCGCATCGGTTTTTGGGGTATAATCATAATATCTTGATTCATTGCTTCAAGGCTGGAATGATCGTATTTGTCATGGTTCTCGGTTCGATGATCTTCACACTGGCTTCTTGCGGCGGGGCCGTGAAGGGCAACAGTTCAGGATTGCCTTGGAGCACACCTGAGGAAGACTCCGAAGACGAACAGGAGCCAGACACGACTAAGGAGAGTTCTGGCACAATTGCTTTCAATACCGAGAGCTTCCATCTGTCGAGGATAATCGGCGATGTTGATACGGCGCGAATGCAAGGGGCAACTCAGGACACCGCCGTACTCACGAGCGTTGACGAACTGGTCACCGTCGATTACGCAGGCGCAGGCCTGATTACAACCGGCATGACTTCTATTTCCGTCAATGCCACCGAGATATGGGCGGAGGATTTCACCGGTGACGGTGCTGATGATTTGCTTGCAGGAGGCAGTGGCACAAGCTGGTGCGAACCGGCAGTTTCACTTGTTACCCAAAGCGGTTCCACGTTTCAGGAAGAGGATGCGATACTTACGTGCATGGAAGTGACTTCGCTCTTTCCGTTCTATCTCGATTATTACGATGACGCGATGGATATTGTCGCGACCGACAAAGTGACGGGGTATCTGATGGGCGAGTACAGCGCCTCCGGTGACCTCGGTCCGATGCACTACGAATCGGGCGCATCACACATGGGTGGTGACGTATACCACTCGTGTGCAGCAAAAGACGATATGGACGGTATATGATGAGCGTCCAGACGCCATTAGCGCGGCTTCTCCTACAGCGGATCAAACTCGACATCGCCGCCTTGCGGATCGGGCAGCACCAGCCGTCGGAGTTAACTAACGTTACAGTTGGATCTAAAACGGGACGATGTCCAATGTGTCCCATTTTTCACAAGAACCGGATAAGCTTGCGGTGCAAGATAACTTCTGTTATAATGAACGTGAGTTCATAATGGAGCTTTGCAGCAATGCCTAGACCACATAAACTTAGAAGGATTGGAAGCGCACCGGGAGCCACGGTATTCAAGCCGGCGGGTATTCGGGTGCGCGAACTTTCCTGGGTCACGATGACGGAAGACGAATACGAAGCTATCCGCCTGGTTGACCGCGATGGACTTCAACAGGAAGAGGTGGCAGAGCTGATGGGCGTGTCGCGTCCCACGGTGTCTCGTATTCTGGCGCGTGGGCGCAAGAAGCTCGCCGAGATGTTAGCCACCGCGAGCGCGCTTTTGATCGAGGGCGGGGCAGTCTCCCCGCGCGAAAAGCGTGGTCGCGGCAGGCATGTTTTTGGTCGCCACGAGGACGCGGCAGACCAAGTAAGTAGTATGACTTTAATCTAGGGAGGTAATGAAATGCCGGGATTTGATAGAAGAGGACCACTGGGCGCAGGCCCGATGACAGGTGGTCGGCGCGGTCTATGTGTTTCGCCGGAAAACCGTGACCGCTTGGATGTGGGTGTAACGGGTTATGGTGTTGGGCGCGGTGGAAGGCCGTACGGCGGTGGACGAGGCCGCGCTTATGGTGGTGGTCGCGGCTTCCGCCAGCAGCGTTACTGGGACGATCCCCGAACACAGCCTGCATACCCCACGCCGGTGGAGCAGTCGCCGAGCAGCCTGACAGATGTAATTGGCGGCATTCTCGACCGGCTCAATGAGATGGGAGAGACGGTGGCTGCGTTGTATGACAGATTCGAGTCAAAACCCAAGAAGACCGGTAGCGAAGAGGACAAACTATGAAAGTAGCTGTCAGCTCTACAGGTAGCAATCTCAATTCTCCAGTTGATGAGCGCTTCGGTCGCGCGAGGTACTTCGTGCTGGTTGACACCGATACGGGCAGTCTGCTTGAAGTATTCGACAACAGCACCAGCATGGCTGCCCAGTCGGGCGCAGGCGTTGGCAGCGCACAGTTTGTCTGCGATGCCGGTGTGGATGTGGTGATCACTGGCAGTATCGGCCCCAAGGCATTCTATACGCTAGAAACAGCGGGTATCAAGATTTACACCGGTGCAACGGGCAGCGTTGCCGCAGCAATAGACAGCTTTAATGCCGGCAAACTGGAATATGCAAACCAAGGCGGTCCAGCAGGATCTCGCGGTCGCGGCATGGGGCTAGGCGGCGGTCGTGGTCAAGGAGGCGGCGGACGCGGCATGGGGCTAGGCGGCGGTCGTGGTCAAGGCGGCGGCGGACGCGGCATGGGGCTAGGCGGCGGTCGTGGCATGGGGAGCGGCAATGGTCGTGGCCAAGGCGGCGGTGATCGTAAAGGTGGGGGGAGGTAGCGACAGAGATGACTAATGAAGTGATTCGCGTGGCTGTACCTGCAACTGAGTCTTGTGGTATGTCAGCCAAGAGCAGTGAACACTTCGGTCGCTGCCCTTATTTCGCTGTAGTTGAGGTTACTGACGGTAAGCCTGCTGAAGTGCTGATGATAGAGAATCCCCCGCATCAGGACTGCTTCGGACCGGTTAATCTGCTTGCTTCACAGGATGTGAATGCAATAATCGTTCAGGGAATCGGTATGCGTCCGCTGCTTGGCTTCAGAAGCGTAGGGATTGAAGTTTACACCGGTAGCGGTGAAACAGTAGGCGATTTGATGTCGGAGTATACCTCCGGCAAGCTCATCCAGATGGATGAAAATGGTGCGTGCAGTGGCGGCAGACATTACGGGATGTAGAACCCTTGCCATCGCTTCCGGCAAGGGTGGAACAGGCAAAACCACGGTGGCAGTCAATCTCGCCGCAGTCTGCGCGGATTGTGTTGCGCTTCTGGATTGCGATGTCGAGGAGCCCAACGTCCACCTGTTCGTGGACGCAAGGTGGAAAAGCGAGAAGCGTGTCACTGTACCCATGCCGCAATTCGACTTGGCGAAGTGCGATCTCAGCAGGGAGTGCTATCGCGTTTGCCGGTTCAAGGCGATCGCTGTGCTGCCTAGTGGACCGTTGCTGTTTCCGGAGCTATGCCGCTCCTGCGGGGGTTGCGTCCTTGCTTGCCCGAATGACGCGATCAGCGAGGTTGAGCGCGCGATCGGTACGATCCGCACTGGCGTCTGGCGCAATGTCCAAGTAATGGAAGGACGGCTTGATGTAGGAGAAGCTGAGATCCCGCCTTTGATCGAAGCTGTACGCGAAACCAAGCTAGCTGCTGGTACAGTTATCATTGATTCGCCGCCAGGTACAAGTTGCCCGGTAGTATCCGCCGTCCGAGACGCGAATTATGTTGTGCTTGTCACCGAGCCGACGCCCTTCGGACTGTATGACCTTAAGCTTGCCGTGCAGATGACCCGTCGGCTGGGTCTTCCTTTCGGCGTAGTAATCAACCGGGCGGGCGTAGGCGATACCGCGTCGATGACAGACTACTGCCAGTCCGAAGGGATTACCGTACTTGCGGAGATACCGTGCGACCGGAAGATCGCCGAGGTGTGTTCAGGTGGGGGGTTGATCGTTGATGAGCTGCCTGAGTACCGCAGCCTGTTCTTACGGCTGTCAGAGCGCATCGCATCCGAGACTAAGGCTGCTGCGAGCAAACTTGAAAAAAGCAAGCAAGTAAACCTGCAGGTGAATGAGAGTTAACGAATGAAGCAAATCCTCGTCATTTCGGGTAAGGGTGGTACGGGCAAAACGTCACTGACCGCCGCGCTGGCGCACCTGGGTGCACCACTCGTGCTTGCCGATTGTGACGTTGATGCAGCGGACTTGCACATGCTTGCGGGACCGATAAACAACAACCTAGAGGCCGAGGTCTTTGAAAGCGGGAACTTCGCCGTAGTCGATGAAAGCTCCTGCACTGGCTGTAACATCTGTGCTGAGCTTTGCCGGTTCGGAGCGGTGAACATCGTGCAGCACCCTGGTGGCAACCTTGTCGCTCGCATCGATCCTCTGGCTTGCGAAGGCTGCGGGGTGTGCGTGGATCATTGCCCCGTTGATGCTATTGAGGAACCTCCGCGCCAGGCTGGAGAGCTGGTGACCTGTCGCACGCGTTTCGGCATGATGATTTACGGCAGACTGGATGCCGGCCAACCAAACAGCGGCAAGCTTGTCGCACTGGTTCGGGAACGGGCTAAAACCGCTGCAGAAGAGCACGGCGCAAAGGTGATCCTTGTGGACGGACCGCCGGGTGTAGGCTGCCCTGTAATCGCCTCGCTTACCGGAGTAGACATCGCAGTGATCGTAGTTGAACCGACTGTTTCTTCGCTGCATGACATGAAGCGCGTACTCGACCTCTGCAACCACTTCAAAATAGTTCCCGCAGTAGTAATCAACAAGGCCGATCTCAATATCGAGATCGCAGAGCAGATCGAGCATCAGTGCGCCAGCCAAGGCATAGCAGTTCTGGGATCGATCGGATATGACGAAACGTTTGTTCACGCGATGGTCGCTGGCAAGACAATCACCGAGGAAGCGCCGGATTGCGACACAGCGAAAGCGATCGGCGCGATCTGGACGCACCTGTTATCCATCTTGTTACCAAGTCCATTCAATTCTCTGCCTGATCGCTACGATGCCTGGTTCGATTCTCCGACTGGCAAGGCGCTATTTACGGCGGAAGTGGCATGCATTCGCTTGCTTAAGCCTGACACGGCGGGGCTGTGGCTCGAAGTAGGCGTGGGTAGCGGAAGGTTCGCGGAGAAACTGGGCGTACATGAAGGGGTTGATCCTTCTATAGCGATGCTTAAACGAGCAGTTGCCCGTGGGATCTCTGTAAAGAAGGGCACC
>JAGGVC010000022.1 GCA_021158185.1 bacterium
CAAAAACCGCGTGTTGACTATCTATTTCGCCCCACCCAACGAGAAAATAGCCCTCGATGTTACCGTCGTCGTCTGCATCCACCGGAATGTACGTAAACTCACCGGACTTGGCCTTGTCAAAATGGACGGCCTTCATCGGTCTTGCGGTAAAATAATTCAGCGGATATCCCTCTTCAATGTCAAAATACTCCCAAATGGTCAGAGCATCACGACCCGTTCCACCCCTCAGCCTGTCGGGGTAGAATCCATCGCCCTTTTCATCGCGGTAAATCTCCAGTTCCCGCTGAATCCGGTAAAGCGAAGCACGACACTTGAGTTCCATGCTTGCCGTATCGTTCCAATCACGATTTGTGAAAAGATAAAGAGGCCTGCGGGCATCGGCCATTGAATCAAACAAGCCGTCAGAAAACGCCTCAATCCGCCATCCGCTTGATTCGTGTATCAAGTAATAAACGATCCTTGCTTCCAAAAAATCCACCTGTACGCGCGCGAATTCAGGCTTTTCCAGGATAATCGGCTCATCAACAGAATAATCCCCCGCCTGCATCAGAGCATTTGTATTCAGCAAATACGAGTTGACGAATTTCACCTTCGGCAGGATGGCGGCTCGAAATGACCGCGAAAAATACGATTCGGCGAGCGCGTAGTCGGACTCCGTGATCGCATCGAGATGATTCGCGATCGTATCCCCTGCGTTCCTCTCAGCAGCAGAAACTCGAACCTGATGCGGGGAGAAGGCCGAAGCGACAATAAGCGAAATAACCAAAATGATGAACCGGATTCGAATAAACACGTCCCTATTATATCCGCGAATTCCCTATCCCGTGCTCAAGCTGGATAATCCGCCAGGAACACATCTGTGAACACTGATCAAATCGCGGATCAGCGGATAAACTCCTCCAGACAGCCCGAACTGGAGAAAAGTTCCTTATTTTCTTGTTTTTTTTGCTACACTTTTGATGATGCCATTTCGCAGGAAATTCAAGGTCAGGAATCCGGACAAGCCCCGGACAGGCGAACCGCGTGCTCTTTACTGGGCGGGACTCGTGCTCGTATTGCTGTTCGTACTGTCAGTCGTGCTCGCGCTAAGCGGCCAGAGAAATCCTATAAGCGGCCCCGTGCTCTGGGCCTCTTCACACACGGTATCGCTTTTTCGAGGAGTAGCCGACAGCGTACTGAGTCTTGGATATATTTTCAGACTGAAATCGATCCACGAAGATAACATCGAGCTTGCAAACGAAAACGCGGAGCTGAAAAAACACATACGCGACATTGAAGCCAGCAGTGCCGAGGCAGACAGGCTTGCAAGGTTGCTCAGGATACCTGAACGCGACAAGTTCGATTACATCTCGGCGCGGATTACAGGTAGAAGCCTCGATCTATGGTTCGATTCCGTATACATCAATTGCGGACGCACGACAGGCGTTATGAAAGGTGATCTCGTTATCAATGCGGATGGTCTTGTTGGAGAGATCGCTCACGTGGACCGTTCGATTTCAAGGGTGCAGCTGATTCTCAATCCAGACTTCGCTATCGGTGCAATTACATCCGGGTCCCGCCAGCAGGGCATTGTTGAGGGAGGGGTGCGCGGCACACTAGGTTTTGCAAATTCACTGAAGTTCGGATTTGTCCCCGTAAAAAACCGGATCAGTGTTGGCGAAAAAGTGTTTACGAGTGGACTCGCAACAGGAAGACCGCGTGGAGTTTTCATCGGTCACGTAACTAAAGTCGTGGAGGAGCCAAACAGGCTTACCCAGAGTATCGAAATCACACCAGGAGTAGATCTCGGCTCACTCGAAGAGGTGGTCGTCATTCTCTATCATCCGTCAATCGAGATCAAAACAGAATAACACCGGATGAGTGTTGTTCACAAAGAGCACCTGGCTGGAGGGCTGATTAGTTGAGCAGCAGGCGTACGATTTACGTAGAAGAGCTCGGTCCTGCTTCAATCAGGGCGGTTTTTGCAATCGCTATCGCAGTTTGCTTTATGCACGCAGCCAATATCAATCATCCTTCATTCGCGAAGGGCTTCGATCTCCCCGCTGCACTTCTCGTTGCAACCGCGGTCTTTGTAAGTCCCAAGCTTGCCCTGGTTGCAGGATTGCTTGCAGGACTTGTCTGCGACTCCTACGCCGACCGGTTATATCTCTTTTATACGCTGTACTACGCGGTTCCCGGCGCGGTTGTTGCTGTTTTCGGAAAGGGCCTGCTTGCACAATCGAACTACTTCGCAGCGGCTACGGTTTTCTTGCTTATCACGGGAAAATTCATCGCACAGTACATCTGGCTCATTTCGCTCGGTCATCTGTACTGGCCGACAGTATTGCTCGAACTCAACTGGTGGGGACCGTTTTTAATCCTAATACTGTTGATCGCATTCTGGAAAAAAACTGGTGAATGGCTGACGGGCAAAGCAGGCACGGCCAAATTCGGAAGAGGTGTCTATGGCAGATAGCGACGCAAAACCACCTGTTCCTCCAAACATAACCACTTTTCGCTGGATTATCCTCATCATATTTATCTTGCTTCTTGCAAGGTTGTTCTGGATGCAAGTGCTGAAATATCCCGATTTTGTCCGGGGAGCGATATCCAATAAGATCAGGACAATCCCCCAGATTGCACCGCGAGGGCAAATATTCGATCGGGCGGGACGTCCGCTCGCAGTTAACGAACCTGTTTTCAGTCTTATTTATTTTCCCCCGATGAAGGGTGAAAAGGACGTTTATCTTCCTGAAATCGCAAGATACCTTGCAATTACCCTCGATGAGCTCAATGAGCGTATCGCCAAAGAGACAAAAAAAAGGTACAGATTCCAGCCAATACCAATCTATGATGATCTGACACTCGATCAAGTAACGATTTTTTCCGAATTCAAGGATACTTTTGCGGGAATATTTGTCGAAGAAAACAACTATCGACGCAGATATCCATACGGTGCAGCCGTGGCGCATGTCATTGGCTATACCGGGCTGATCAACGAAGAAAACCTCGCACTTATGCTCGACTACGGATATGAAAGGGAGGAATTCATCGGGTTAACCGGCGTAGAGAAACATTACGAGAATATCCTGCGCGGGCGTCCTGGCAAAAGAGATATCGAAATATCGAAGGGACAGTATAAACGTGAGATCAATTACATTCCTCCAAGAAGCGGTAACGATATATATCTTACGATCGATGTCGATGTTCAAACCATGGTGCATAAAGCACTTAGGAAAAGGCGCGGCACTGTGATAATCAGCAAACCGAAAACAGGCGAAATCATCGCGATGGTCTCAAGCCCCAGCTTTGATCCCAACAGGCTTCGAGGCGCTGAAAACGCTGATTATGCAACAGGAATTCAGAACGACACTATAGGCAAGCCGCAGTTCTTCCGTTCGATATCGGGCAAGTACGCACCAGGCTCAACGTTCAAGTTGGTGACGGCGTTGGCAGGCTTGGAAACGGGTAACGCATCTGAAAACACTCAATGGACATGCACGGGTAAATACAAAGCCGGCACTCGTGTTTTTCGCGAGCACTACACGCCGCAGGGACATGGACCGATAGTATTCAAGGATGCCATAGGAAAAAGCTGCGATGTTGCATTCTGGAGTCTCGGAGTCAAAATCGGACCAACTAAGCTCGGTCATTATGCCAGGATGCTGGGGTTCGGAGACAGGCTCGGAATCGATATTGATGGTGAAAAAACGGGACGCGTACCCGATAAGGAATACAAACTGAAACACTGGAAGGAAGACTGGTTCGATGGTGACACGGCAAATATGGCAATCGGTCAGGGATTCGTCGAATCCACACCACTCCAGGTTTTGTGGTGTGTTAACGCGATCGTGACAGACGGCGTTGTACCTGTGCCCCATGTTCTAAATGCCGAAATGCGGGGCGGAGAATTAGTTTCTGCGAATCTCCCGCAGCCAAAGCGACTCGATATATCACCAAACAGTACGAGGATTATTCGAGAAGGAATGAGGCGAGCTGTTCTTTACGGAACCTGCAAACAATTAAGAAACATCGGAATAAGCTGCGCTGGAAAAACAGGAACCGCAGATGTTCCTCACGGTGAAGAACCCCACGCGTGGTTCGTGGGCTTTTTCCCATACGATAATCCGGAATACTCAATCGTAATTCTGCTGGAAAATGCAGGGAAATCTTCCGACAGCTCTGTTCCGCTTGCAGGAGAGATAATCAAGAACATGTCGGACATCGTTGATCTGTAGCATATCTCCTCGCATTATCCGGCCAAGATCCGCGTCATTTGCAGCAAGGCTCTGCCGAATCGATTAGATCAGGCTAATTACATTCCAGCGATTTGTTACAATCGAATGACCTAATTGTGAGGTAAATGTGCAATGTCAGATACTGATGGCTTCGGCTTTGGCAAATGGGAACAGGATGTACTGAATCCGTTCATGGAAAAACATCCCGAGCGGGAGAACATACTCGATTCAACGAGCGGCTGGGAGATACCTCGCGTTGCAGGCCCGCATGGCGCTTTCCATTCAGAATCCGCAGCAGAATACTACGAACGCGAATTGAATTGGCCGGGATCCTATCCCTTTGTACGCGGCGTGACGCCTACGGGCTATCGTGGAAAACTATGGACGATGAGGCAGTATGCAGGCTTTTCAACGGCCCGCGAGACAAACGAACGGTACCACTTCCTGCTTGACGCCGGGCAGACAGGTCTATCGGTGGCATTCGATCTGCCCACACAGATGGGATACGCGTCTAACCATCGCATGGCGAATGGAGAAGTGGGCAAGGTTGGAGTACCCATCGATACGATAGAGGATATGCGAACGCTCTTTAAGGGCATCCCGCTCGACAAAGTATCGACGAGCATGACCATCAACGCCCCGGCCGTTATACTTCTCGGTTTCTACCAGGTTATTGCAGAGGAACAGGGGATTTCTCCGGATAGGCTCCGTGGCACGATTCAGAACGATATCCTGAAGGAGTATATGGCCCGCGGCACATATATTTTCCCGCCTGAGCAGAGCATGAAGCTTACGGTCGACAGCTTCCGGTACATTAGAGAAAATCTGCCGATGTGGAATACGATCAGCGTCAGCGGATATCATATTCGCGAAGCCGGATGCACCGCAGTGCAGGAAGTTGCTTTCACACTCGCGGACGGCGTTGCGTATTGCGAAGCTGCCGTTAAAGCAGGGCTTGATATTGACGAATTCGCGAACAGACTTTCGTTCTTCTTCAACGCACACAACAACATACTCGAAGAAATTGCCAAGTTCAGGGCTGCACGCAGGCTGTGGGCGCGAATTATCAAGGACAGGTTCAAGGCAAAGCACGAACGCTCGATGCTCCTTCGCTTTCACACGCAGACCGCAGGCAGCATGCTTACCGCTCAGCAGCCGATGAATAATATAATTCGTACTGCATATCAGGCTTTGGCTGCTGTTCTGGGAGGCACACAATCGCTGCACACAAACAGCTTCAACGAAGCACTTGCGCTTCCGAGCGAAGAATCGGTGGAAATTGCGCTCCGCACACAGCATATCCTTGCATATGAAACCGGTGTTTGCGATTCGATCGATCCGCTTGCCGGCAGTTACCTGATTGAGGATTTGACGGACAAGATCGAAGCGGATGCACTTGCGTATATCGAAAAAATCGACGATCTCGGAGGGATGATTGCGGCAATCGAGCAAGGCTATCCACAGCGGGAAATTCATAACAGTGCGTACAACTGGCAGAAGCAGGTCGAAGCAAAGAAACGCACTGTCGTAGGCGTCAACCGATTCCAGGTGGAAGAAACCATGCGCGCCGATACGGGTACAGTAAGCGACAAAGCGGAAAACGAGCAGAACGAGCGCCTCCATGAATACCTCGCAAATCGCAATGAATCAGCAAGATCTGCTATAGCAATGGCTCTCGATAATGTTACAAAGGCAACTGAAAATGGTACTCATATATGCGAGCCGATCGTAGCAGCAATTCGCACAGGTGCAATGGAGGGAGAAATTATTGATGCAATGATAAAGGTCTGGGGTAGATTCACAGAAGATGCATCAATTTGAATCGAAACGCTCTAATACATTGTGAAATCACAAGCTACAAAACGTTTTTACCTTAGGTTGTTCGAGCATACTTGGATTATTACATCGATTATGCTAATGTAGATAATCTTATTGTTTGCGGAGGTTTATGTCGTGCCTAAGATGAAATCCAAAATTGTCGAATCCACTCAGGATTATATGTCGTTCGCGGAAGTTGCGGTGGAAGCCAAGAAGAAAAACATCAGCGTAGCGGGATATAAGATGAGCAAGGTTAATCGCCGGCAGGAAACTATCGGTAACGCAATTGTTATCACAAAGTTTCTGGAAGAACACAACAAGAGCGCAGGCAAGATCCCGTGGGGTGAAATCCTCGGATACGGAGGCGCCAACAGGAAAGTCAAGTGCATCAAGAAATCCGATTTGAGCGCCGTTCTCAAAGGTCTGAAGGCTTGGTCAGGCAAACCAATGCGGAAACCTCGGAGAAAGAAGTATAAGGTTTTCAGCGAGTTTTCTTCTTTCTAGTTGCACGGTAACTAACCGCTAAGGAATTAAGCATCCCTCACCTTTGCACCTGCGGAAGGCTTTCCGGCAAGTGAAACTTCAGCTGTTTTATGTATTCCGGGTTTGTTCCGCAACAGCCGCCAATTATTTGCGCACCCATCATTACCCATTTTGTGGCGAATTCAACGTAAGAACTCGCGCTTATTTCACCATCGAACTCCCATCGCTGCATCTCTGCCATTCCTACATTTCCGTACGCACCTACATAACCATCGAAGTGCTCGATGAGCTGTCCGAGCGCGATATGAAGCGTATGTGTAGGTGTGCAATTAATCAACATACAGTCTGGCTCGACCCCCCTTATCCCATCTACAAGATTCCTCAGGCTTTCACCATTCAGAAGCTCTCCGGAAGATGTACATGTAACTCCAAGGAAAATCGGGATGTCAAACGGCGCCGCGGCCTCAAGCAATGCCCTGCACTCCATCACGTTGTTAAAGGTCTCGCCAAGAATAATATCCACTCCCGAGTTCGCCATAAGCTCCACCTGGATCCTATGCTCTGATCTGCACTCGTTGTAAGACGGTACCATGTCCGGCGAATAACAATCCTCGAGAGGTGCAATACTGCCCGCAACGTAAACCTTATGATTGACTTCCGCTTGGGCTATGGCCTCGCGTGCGAGCGACGCAGCAATCCTGGTTAATCGCTCATAATCATTTTTGCGCCCCACTTTCTCGAGTGCGCGCCGAGTGGTTCGAAAAGTGCCTGTAGTAATTATTTCCGCACCAGCGAGTATGTAATCGTGGTGGATACTAACCACAAGACTTTCCCGGTTATCAAGAACCTCCGCACTCCAGATCGGTGAGGATGATACGGCTCGCATTCGTTCGAGCTCAGTACCAAACGCACCGTCCATGATAATAACATCACCTGCACGGAGGCGGCTCAAAATGTCAGTTGATTTAGTAACCATTATGACATCAATATTATAACACCAGAATTATTGGCGAAGTACGGTCGCCAACGTTCGACTGACTCGTCACATTCTTAGCACGGATAATCCATCCCAGTATCGCGCCGCGTATTATTCGGTGAGCCTTGACATAAAACTGCCCCCGCCTTATCCTTACTTCTGAACGCCGAAGTGGCGGAACTGGCAGACGCGCCAGACTCAAAATCTGGTGTCCGCAAGGACGTGTGGGTTCGAGTCCCACCTTCGGCATTCTATTTGCTTGATCAGTGCTCACGCGCTCATCTAAAGTACCTGGGATATAGACGCGCGTTGAAGCTGCATTTGAAAATGAAAAGTTAAGCTTATACGTATGCTTTTACTTCAGGAGCTTGGATATCTCATATAGTTCCATATCGATTTCGCGCTCCTCACCTTCAAGCCTTTCCAGGGGAAAACTCCTTATCGCGTTGTTGGCCAAGCCGATGTAAACGCCGTATTCCCCGCGCTCTATCAGATTTACAGCCTCGTAGCCGAGCCTGCTCGCGAGAATCCTGTCGAACGCCGACGGAGAGCCGCCGCGCTGAACGTGGCCGAGAACCGTAACGCGCATATCAACGGGCTTTTTCAGAAGGCTTTCGAGCACCGTTCTTACGTCATCGCCTTTTGCGGCACCTTCGGCTACTACAATCAGAACATACGCACCCCACGCCCTCAGCCTGCGTTCAACTTCCTGCGCAAGGACAGGATAATCGACCGGCACTTCAGGGATCAGAATCACGTCCGCACCGCCCGCAACCCCGGATGCCAGCGCCAGCCAGCCTGACTTTCGTCCCATAGTTTCGATGATAAACGCGCGATGGTGGCTCGATGCCGTATCGCGAAGCTTGGTCAGTGAATCTACAATCGTATTCACAGCGGAATCAAAGCCGATAGCGTTATCGAGCTCAGGGACATCGTTATCGATGGTCTTTGGAATGCCGATTATCTTCGCTCCGCGCCTTGCGAGCCGAAGCGCGCCCTTAAGGCTTCCATCACCGCCGATAACCACCAGGTAATCTATCTCCCAGGATTTCAGCGAATCCATTGCGGAGCAAATGCCTTCTTCGGTGGTGAACTCTTCACACCTCGCACTGCCGAGCACCGTGCCACCCCGCTGCAGAATATCGGCAACGTCAAGGTAACTCACGGAAAGGGCATCCGATTCAACAAGTCCCTTGTAACCCCACCTGAACGCAACGACGCTGTAGCCTTTCGCCATTGATACTCGTGCAACAGCACGGTACGCGGCGTTCATACCCGGGCAATCTCCGCCGCTTGTTAAAATACCAACAGTAATCTTGCGTGAAGCCTTCGAATCTCCCATAAGGTAATTCTAGCATTTCACATGTATAATGCACTGTTCTTTGGATTATCCGACGAACAACTGGCTTTTTTTCCAATGAGAAACACCTGGAGGCTAAGATGATCTTTGGAGTATTGACTGGAGGAGGAGACTCGCCGGGCATTAATGCCGCGACACGAGCAATCGTGCTAACGGCCATTGATAAAGGCCACAAGGTTATAGGGATTCGCGACGGCTGGATGGGGCTTATCAAGAACCGCACATTCAAACTTGATGCCCGCCAAGTCAGCGGCATCCTTGATGAGAGTGGCACGATACTCTGCACATCCCGCACCAACCCCTATAAAATCAAGGACGGCCAGGAAAGAATCCTGGCAACGCTCGCAAAAAAGAAAATCGACTTCCTGATCCCGATCGGCGGTGATGATACGCTGGGAGTCGCTCATAAGCTTGCTGCACACGGTCTGAAAGCAGTAGGTATTCCTCAGACGATCGACAACGATATTGCCGAAACGGATTACTCAATCGGGTTCGACAGCGCAATCAACTTCGTGATGCAGGCTCTCGATCGCCTTCACGCAACAGCCCACAGCCATAGCAGGATTATCGTTGCAGAGGTTATGGGCAGAGATGCCGGCTGGCTCGCACTCCTCGGCGGCGTTGCGGGCGGTGCGGACGCGATACTGATCCCCGAAGTTAGGTTTAACATTGATGATATCGGCAACCAAATTAGGGATATACACAAGAAGGGCAAGCGCTTTGCACTTATCGCGGTCGCCGAAGGAGCACTTCCAGAAGGAAGCATAGAACAGGTCTCAAAGATCGGAGAGAAGGACGAATTCGGCCATGTGATTCTAGGCGGGATCGGGGACTGGGTGGCAGAGGAAATCCGCAAGAAGACCGGCTATGAAACTCGAAGCGTCATCCTCGGCCATCTACAGCGCGGAGGATCGCCGACGGCATTCGACCGCGACCTTGCAACACGTTACGGCGTTTCAGCAGTCAAAGGATGCCTTAGCGGGAAATTCGATACGATGGTCAGCCTGAAAGGGCACAAGATGGTTTATGTTCCGCTCGAAAAGGCGCTCAGGAAAAACCGCGTTGTCGACCTCAAACGTTTCTCTGAAACCGAGTATTTCATGAAGATGTCGGCGCGCGATGTGAGGTAAATTGACGTTATTCCTGACGACTGAACCTGCATCTATGTTGCGGGTTTACACCTTCCATCCGATTAAAGACTAAGGCGCCTTAAGCTCCGATGCAGTTACTCTCGTTAATTCGGACACGCCGACACCGTAATGCTTCATTATTTCGGGCTCAATCGCCCTGCCCCCAATCCTTTTCCACAATTCCTCAAGCGTTGAGCAGTTTGGACCTCTGGAAAGGATATTTCTGATTTCTCCTAGAAAACTCCTTTTCAGAAGCGCTGGCAGACCTGAATCGGTGAATGATTCGCTCTCGCCATTATTATTTTGAACACGGCCAAAGAACAAAACGCTGTCGCGTGACTTTTCAAAAGCTTCTGCCAAACACAAAAACGCTGCGGGCCTGATGAGCGGATAGTAGATAGATTGAAGATAAAGCCAATCGCAATCATCGAAGAGGTCGTTATCCGCAAAAAAGCCGACTAATTCAACAGCATTCGAATCAGGCGCAGGCGCTCTGACAGATGAAAGCTTGGTGAGCGGCTTGTCGTCACTAATCGAACGCGGTGGCGCTGAAGCCGATTCGATTCCGACGACGACGATCCGGGTTCGAAGAAACGATGGAATTGCAGCGATCGACCATTCGAGAAGAGTGTACCCGCCAAAAAGCAGTGCGGCATCCCTGACGGGAAAACCGAACTGCCCGCCCTCCGCCAGAATGACGGCATA
>JAGGVC010000005.1 GCA_021158185.1 bacterium
AAGCCCTGTGCTGAGCAGATCTTCATCAAGTACAATACCAGTTTTAAGCTCCGTCAGAGGGACCTTTCTCATGGTTTCCAGAACCCTCACTTTGGCGGCGAGATCGGGCGAAGACAACTGCCAAAAGTAAAGGCAGCTATCGCGGGTCAATATTATAGCACTCTATCGGATATTACATAACACACGGGCAGGATCGGTCGTCACGTTCTACGATTAAGCAGGTTGAGGATTGTGATAAGCAGCCTGAAACGGCGATGTGGGCGAGTACGCATCCATCGCGCTTGATTCTTCCGGATACCCGCACGTGAGCTATTATGACACTACAAACGATGATCTCAAATACGCTTGGCGGGGATAATTCGTGAGTTTCCTTGCGCGAGATAACCGAAACCGACTGGAGAGAGTGATATGAATCGTAGGGGCAGCTGGCAGCTGCCCGTCTTTTGCGTGCTTTTTCAAAACGCGCCCAAGACTGGGCGCTGTACAGGGATAAATGTGGCGCTGTACAGGAGTGCGGCTCCAGCGTTAAATGCCGCCATTTTCAGCTTTCCGTTGCAGATAGGAATCATTTTGCGTAGAATCTGAATGGATCAATTAAGGGAGTATGGAAATGGGAAAGTCGCTTGCGTACAAGATTCTTGAGGATCATCTCGTCGAGGGTGCGCTTACTCCGGGGAGCGAGATCGGCATCCGCATCGATCACACGCTCACGCAGGACGCCACGGGCACGATGGCGTATCTCCAGTTCGAGGCGATGGGGTTCGAGCGCGTCGCTACCGAGCTTTCGGTGAGCTACGTCGATCACAACACGCTCCAGAGCGGGTTCGAGAATGCGGATGACCACCGCTACCTGCGCACGGTCGCGGGAAAATACGGCGTCGTCTTCAGTCCGCCAGGAAACGGCATCTGCCACCAGGTACACCTCGAGCGCTTCGGCGCGCCCGGCAAAACGATGCTCGGAAGCGACAGCCATACACCGACCGGCGGGGGACTTGGGATGATCGCGATAGGCGCGGGCGGCCTCGATGTAGCCGTGGCGATGGGCGGCGGGCCGTTCTACATGCCCTGCCCGAAGGTGCTCGGCGTGAAACTAACAGGCAGGCTGCGCCCGTGGGTGTCCGCGAAGGACGTGATCCTCGAAGTGCTCAGGAGGCGCTCGGTCAAGGGCGGCGTAGGGTTCATCGTGGAATACTTCGGCAGCGGCATCGAAAGCCTGACAGTCACGGACCGCGCCACGATATGCAACATGGGCGCGGAGCTAGGCGCGACGACATCGTTGTTTCCAAGCGACGAGAACACGCGGAAATTCCTGGCTGCGCAGGAACGCGAGGACGATTACCGTCCGCTCGCCGCGGACGACGATACCGAGTACCACGAGCTTGTGGAGATCGACCTCGGCGAGCTCGTACCGCTCGTTGCACTGCCGCATATGCCGGACAAGGTCGTGGCAGTAAGCGAAGCCGCTGGGCGAAAGCTCGATCAGGTGTGCGTGGGAAGCTGCACGAACGGCTCGCTACGGGATATGCTCGCAGTTGCCGCTATTCTCGAAGGGGAGCACGTCGCATCGACGCTGTCGTTTACGGTGTCGCCCGGGAGCAAGCAGGTATTGAAAATGATCAGCCTGGACGGCTCGCTTGCAAAGATGGTTGCGGCGGGCGCACGGATTCTCGAAAGCACTTGCGGGCCGTGCATTGGAATGGGACAGTCTCCACCGTCGGCAGCTCACACGCTGCGCAGTTTCAACCGAAATTTCCTTGGGCGAAGCGGTACGAAGGATGCAAATGTGTACCTGGCAAGCGCCGAAATCTGTGCGATAAGCGCGATCAAGGGCGAGATCTGCGATCCCATAGTTGGTGGCGAACAATTCCCCGAAATCACTTTGCCTGAGCGTTTTAATGTTGACGATACGAGCTTCGTGAAGCCTGCGGACGATCCTTCAGCGGTCGAGGTAATGTATGGACCGAACATCGTCAAGCTTGAGCCGTTTTCCGAGATGGCCGATACGATCAGGGCCGAGGTACTCCTCAAGACCGAGGACAACATCACGACCGACCACATAATGCCTGCGGGAGCGCGCATCCTGCCGTTCAGGAGCAACATTCCCAGGATCAGCGATTTCGTATACGAGGTCGTCGATCCGACATTCCCGGAGCGGGCGAGGAAGGCAGGGCGGGGCATCATCGTTGGCGGAGACAACTACGGCCAGGGCAGCAGCCGTGAACATGCAGGGCTTGCACCGCGCTACCTCGGCATCGAAGCCAAGATCACAAAAGGCTATGCGAGAATTCATCGGGCGAACCTCGTGAACTTCGGCATCCTCCCGCTCATTTTCAAGGACGAGACGGACTACGACAGGATCGAGAAGGGCGACGTGCTGGTAATCGAGAACGCACGCGGGCAGGTGAAAGCCGGAAACGAGGTAACGGTCAGGAATGAAACGAAGGACTACGAGTTCACCGCTGTCCACGACTTGTCCGAGCGCGAAGTCGCGATCGTCATCGCCGGCGGCAAGCTGAACTACACGAGGAAAACTGCCGGGTAGCCTGCATCAGCACCGGCAGAACTTGAACGCGCGAAGTGAGATGCAACAAGAAATCGAGCAGTTTCACGGTTCCGTGCGGTCTAGATCGCGAGTGACTTGACGCGGATGTTCGACGGATTGATCTCGCCGAGTCCCCTTCTTCCAGCTTCTGCTATATGCTTGATGCTCGACGGTTTCACGCCGAAAAGCTCGGCGCCGAGAGCGTCAATCGAGACGCCGTTTACGCCGGCAAAGACGGTGTTTTTCTGTTCGGTGTCCTTGGTGTTGCCGCCGGAGGGACCGTTTCTGCGGAGGATTCTCGTTGCGTCGAGCACGTAGAGCTTCGACGGAATCATCATATATGCGTCGGGGATCGAATTCGTGAGATCCTGATGCATCACGCCCCTGTCCTTTACTGCACCCATCAGGTTTTTCATGCACATCGTCATCTGGGCGCCGCCGTGATGCTTGAGAATCGGAACGTTGATGTGCACATCCGCCTCGCGGGTGAGCCTGTACACCTGAGCGCCTTTGAGCGCTTTGGTGCCGCGGGGCGCACCGATTTTCACCCAGCCGCTGCTGCTTATGAACTGAAGCCGTGCAGACGTGTCTTTGAGCATATCCTCGGCGCCGCTTTTCTGGTAGCACACACGGGCGTCGTTGCAGGGATTGCAGTACACGTCGATCGACTTCGCGCCGGCCTGCTCGCACATGTGCACGATTGCGCGGAGTACCCTCGGATGAGTACATGCAGCCTGCTCCGGTGTACGCGCCCACCCGAGATTTGGAAGTATACAGACAGTCTGGCCCCGCTTGACGAACCGCTCCATCCCGCCGAGTGCGCGGACTGCTTCCTTGGTGTTCGCATAGGGCTGCGAGCCTTTGACACGCACAAGGTTTTCAGTCGCGCCGAGTGCGGGAATCGTAGTAAAGGGCTGAAGTGCTGCCGCGCCGCCCAGCGCCGCTAGCCCAGCAAGCATCTTGCGTCTTCCTTCAGAATAGACGACCATATCAGATCCTCCGACTGCACATGATACCAGATGATACGGTAATTATCCGTTGCGGCTTCTGGTAAGGCTTGAGGCGCAAATCCTGCTGAAACCTTGAAGCCGATTATAGGAAATGTACGCCTCTCGGCAAGCACGCGATGACAAGGCGGATGGTGATAGCAAGACAACGGTGTTTCAGGCGAAGGAAGCGGGAACCTTTCCGCAAGGATCAAGTTGATTCCTGATCTTGAGAATGAAAGCGGCATCTCAAATGGTAGAATATGGATACGAGAAGCGGTGCTTAGCGGGGCTGTCTTTACGACAAGCTTTCACCGAATCGAGCGGGCTTCCGATTTGCGCCCGATACGACGGAGCGCCAGCGGAAATCGAGAGAACGATTGATGGGGAATTGTGTAATGGTAGCACAGCGGCCTTTGGAGCCGTTAGTCCTGGTTCGAATCCAGGTTCCCCAGCCATTCTGTCTTTGTACTAACTGGGACGCATGCTGCGAATACTTCCGGGAGTGCGATATGCGACTGATTTCATATGGATTCCACATACTTTGACCAGATATTTCGTGCTTGATGCCCTTGAGCGTCCGCGACAGCAGGTTCCTGAGCCCGAGCGCGGCCTGAAGCTCGCTTAAAAACTCGTTCAGGTCCCGCCTGACCGCCTGAAGGTCGTTTATCGTGTCTTGGGTTCTCTTTGCAGTATCCGTGGGCAAATCCCGCCCGTCAGCAAGAGTTGCCCCTATCGCTTTGAAAACGACAGCCTGCTTCTCAAGCTCTGCATCTACCTAGGCAAGCTTGTCCTTGACCTTCCTCAGCGCATCCTCAACCTGTTTCGCCGCCTTGCCTTCCCAATCCGCAACCCGCTTGTCGTCAGCAAGGTCGGCAAGCCCCTTGACAATCAGTTCTTCTGCTCGTTCAGTCGGTATGCTCTTGACCTTGACCTTGTCGACGTTCGCTGCGTTCGTTACTGGAACGTAGCATGGATGCACGCGGTAGTAGTAATAGCGCTTATCCTCTTTCTGAATGTAGTGAGGCGACATCTGAAGCCCGCTCGCCTTCTCAACTAGAAGCCCCGTAAGGATGTAGCACCTCTTCTCTGGACTGGTCGTTCTTGGCTCGCCAAATCGCTCTTGCGCCTTCTCGAACACTTTCGGCTCGATAATAGGCTTGTGCGCCCCAGGTACCCAGCCGCCGTTCGAGCGAAGTTCGCCTACATAAACGCGGTTCTTCAGCATCGATTCAATCGAGCCTACAACGAGCTTCTTCCCTTTTTTTGAGCGCACACCTTCCGCCTCGCATGCACGCGCCACTGCCGCAAGCGACCCCCGTCTCGTTCCACTTCCGAAAAACGAAATCAACGATGTGCAACGATCATCGCTGTGGCCCGCAAGATTCCGAAGAAGATCCTCCAAGAGAATGCAGGGCTCCTCATGTGGTATTATCAGGCGGTAACAAGAATGGGAGAAAATACATGACAGACCGGAAATGGAACGGGGCGCGGTGGCGGAAGTTTGACTTTCACGCCCATACTCCAGCCTCGGATGATTACGGCAAGGGCACAGATCAGGCGACTCTCAAACAGCGTACACCCAGGGAGTGGCTGCTCGACTACATGCGTGCCGGCATTGATTGTGTTGCGGTAACAGATCACAACACAGGAGCGTGGATCGATCAACTGAAGGAAGCCTTGGAGGAGTTGAGAGCGGATGGCCATTCGGATTATCGCATGGTCTATATTTTCCCGGGTATGGAACTCTCAGTAAACGGTGGAATCCATGTGCTCGCAATTTTGGATCCTTCGAAAACCACGTCAGACCTTGATGTCCTTCGCGGTGCGGTAGATTATCAAGGAACTCCGGGACATAGCGATGGCGTCACACGCAAGTCGTTCATCGAAGTAGTTGATGCAATCGCTTCGGTCGGCGGAATTTCGATTCCTGCCCATGTGGATGAGAGCAACGGGCTTTTTCAAGTAACGGGGACAACGCTGCAACATGTATTGGACTGCAAAGAAGTCTTTGCATTGGAGCTAATGAACCCGACGTATCAGAAGCCACAATCCTATATTGATAAAAGCCTGTGCTGGACCGAGATCCTTGGGTCGGACGCCCATCATCCTTCCGGTAACGTGGGAGAGCGATATCCCGGCAGCCACTTCACCTGGGTCAAGATGGGTTCGCCCAGCATCGAGGGATTGCGGCTCGCCCTGCTCGACGCCCCCCCTTCTCGATTCGCCGATCCGACCAGGGGGCTGAAAATCCTAACGAACACGCGCCCTTAGTGCTGGAGTCCATCGAGATTGCCGATGCGCGCTACATGGGCCGCTCCCAGTCATTCAAGATTGAACTCAACCCCTGGCTCAATGCCATCATCGGCGGCAGAGGCACAGGCAAATCAACCATTATCGAGTTCCTTCGCATTGCCCTGCAACGAGGCGATGATTTGCCGGAAGATTTGAAAGCAGAGTTTGCAAAGTACGGGCAAGTATACGAGGATCGAGAGGACAGTGGTCTGCTCACAGACAACGCTACGATCAGGGCGATTTATCGCAAGAACGGTTCTCGGTTTCGTGTCCAGTGGAATCCTGCCGGGGACATTGAACCCATTGAGCAAGAGGTTGATGGAGAATGGTGCCGTGCAGAAGGCGACATTCGGCAACGGTTTCCGGTTCGGATTTACAGCCAGAAACAGATATTCCAGCTCGCGAAAACGCCGCTTGCGTTACTTAGGGTTGTCGACGAGGCTCCTGAGGTTGATCACCATTCCTGGATCGAAAGATGGAAGCAGGAGGAAGGCGGATTCCTTTCATTGTGCGCCAAGGCGAGGGAGATAGAGGCTGGTCTCGCCGAAGAGCCACGTCTTCGAGGGGAACTCGACGACGTGAAACGGACACTAGCCATCTTCGAGCAAGCAATACATGCCGATGTCCTTAAAACCTTCCAAAAACGGAGCCGCCAGAAACGGGAGGTCGAGGCATGGGAGGAAGGCTGGACTGGTGCAGGAGAGCAGTTGCGTGAAGTCGCGGCTGCAATCGTCCCGGACCTTCTCGACACAACCACCTTCGATCCGGATTCAGCGGTAGACACTGAATTGCATGAGCATGCTGCCAAAGTACACGACGGCTTGGATGAAATCCGCAATGCGGTTGAAACTCTTGCATCGCAAGCGGATGAAGTTCTAGCCGAGTGGCGGAAAAGCAGGGACGAGTCGTCCTGGAAACAGAGCGTTGACGCCGCAGCACAAACCTATCAAGAGTGGAGAGAGAATCTGGGTCGAGAAGGGGCAGGTGATCCTGCAGCTTACGGCGAGCTCGTACAGCGCCGACAGGCCATCGAGCAACGGCTGAAGGAACTGGAGGAGCGCAAAAAACAGGTCGAAGAACTCAAAAAGCAGGCAAAGGCATGCATGCAGCGACTGGTGGCGATTCGCCGGGAGTTGACCGAATCTCGTCGGAAATTTCTCAATGACGTCCTAAGTGAGAACCCATATGTCCTGATACAGGTTATTCCTTACGGAGCCCGTGAGACTGTCGAAGCCGATTTTCGCCGATTACTTCAAAGAGAAGAAAAAGGTTTTGATAAAGATATTGGGTCGCCGGGTGGCGAAGGGTTGCTCGGCGAGCTTTACAGGAACAGTAACGGCACGGAAGACATCGAACAAAATCTGGCAAACATCAAGGAGAAGGTTAGGAAGATTACCTTGGGCCAATACGAGGCGGAAACAGTGAGAGACCAGCGTTTCGCGACCCACCTTGGCAAGCTCCCGCCCGAAGCCTTTGATCGCCTTGATCTGTGGTTTCCAGAAGACTCTCTCGAAGTCCAGTACAGCACAACGGGCGATGGAAAGCGCTTCCAGTCAATTCAGAAGGGCTCGCCCGGCCAGAAAACCGCCGCGCTTTTGGCTTTTCTACTTTCCTACGGTGAGGAGCCGCTGATTCTGGACCAGCCGGAGGATGATTTGGACAATCGCCTGATCTATGACTTGATCGTGACCCAGTTGCGGGAGGTCAAACGTAATCGACAGATCATCGTGGTCACGCACAACGCGAACATCGTTGTCAACGGTGACGCAGAATTGGTGGTTGCCCTCGCGGCACGCGGTGGGGAAACGCAGAAAGAGTGCGAAGGCAGCCTTCAGGAAAGCCTGGTTCGGCAAACGATTTGCACGGTTATGGAGGGTGGAAGCAAGGCCTTCGAACAGCGCTATCGCCGCATTGCATTGGAGGGATGCCTTGTTTAATGATCGGCTGGTAAGCTCATCGCGATCCGTACTGGAGTTACGTCAAATATCGTTGTTCTTGATATTGACAGGCATCCTGGCCAGCCAAACGGATTCGAGTCGCTTGAGCGATTGGAAGCCAAGTACGGCACGATTCCGCAGACTGTAACCGTTCGAACCGGCGGAGGCGGACTGCACTATTACTTCCGACTGCCTGATTTCGAGACGTACATTCCATCTTCGGCTTTTAACAGGATAGGTTATGCTGGAATCGATTTCCTCTCGGAAGGCAAAGGCGCTTTCGCACCCCCGGGTATCCATAAGCGCGACAGCGGTGAATACCGCTACGAGCCAGGCTTTGCACCTTGGGAGACCGAGTTCACTCCACTATCTGACTGGCTTCTGGAATTGACACAATCAATACAAGATGCAAAGCCAAAGGCAATTCTTGTAGACACGGATGCGCTGCTTTTCGGAATACAGAGCCGCGAAGAGGATACAGACACATACATAACGGGGGGAGAAGAAAGAGAATACAGTTTATATGTATGCGATTCTGACGCCAAAATGGAAGAGCGAATTGCCGACCTTCAGGCAAAGTGGATGTCCACTGAGTTCGAGCTTGGTACTTCCTGGGGTCTTGTCGGATATCTGATTTTCGACATGGTTCAGCATGGCATATCCGTGGAAGCATCCGAAAAAGCGGTTGGCGCTGTCATTAGCGATCACGCGCATCTATGGAAGTGCAGAAGGCCGGTCACCCAGTTCAGAAACGATGTGCTCAATGGTTATCGAGAAGTTATGAAGCGAAATCCGCCAGATTTCGGTCGTGTCACGCGCCGTCCCGTGGATATTGAAATTCCTGAAATAAGGATTGAAAGGCTAAAGCAGCTTCCACCCCACCAGATGCTTCTGCTTTATTTCATAGAGGTTCTTGGCAGGTTCCGTGTAAGCGGCTGGTTTTACCTCTCTTACGAATTTTGCAGGGACTGGATTGAAGCCAACGATCAGTCACTCCCTTCTACCCGCATGGTGCAGGATTTCTTCAAGAAGGCCGTTAGAATGAAGCACAGATGGCTTGTGGACAAAGTATCTGCTGCTTATGGTGTTAAACAGCGTGAACCCGATGATCCGCTGCCATTTCGCAGGGCGACCTCGTACAGGCTCAATCTCGAAACACCCGGCCCGCTTGTCAAAGCAGCCGACGTAGAGAAGGTATTCAACATCGTATCGCTTGAGCCCTTTCTGAGAGACCATCGCGTTCAGAATCCGCGCTTCTGAAATAAAAAAACCACACAACATACCTTCCAGCAGATACCTACCCGTCAACCAATCCCCTCTCCAGCGCAATTCCACCCCATATCGCTATAATCCATTTACTGGCCTTGCTTGAGAGGCCGTTTTGACTCCATTTTCGCACCACGATGAATCAGCTATTTTGCCACATTTGCACGTTTACTATACGCACGTTTTGTTTTTCGGGTATAATATGGGTAATTACCACTCCG
>JAGGVC010000071.1 GCA_021158185.1 bacterium
CCAAGCGTATTTCTCTTCGGTGATTCCGCGGCGAATCGCATACGCTCCTTTGCAGTCTTGCGAACCTGACGGGCGCGCTCTGCATCTGCCATTTCGCCATCGGTCTCGATTATCAGCTCCGGAACCTGAGTGGGGCGGTTGTCGGTGCCGAGCGCAACAAACGTGAAGAACGCTGTACAACAGTGATAGCGGTCGCCGCTCAAAGGCTCCTCGCCGTACACCTCGATTTCGACGACCATGCTGGAATTGCCCGTCAGCACCACGCGCGCGTTCTGCTCGACGATATGTCCAGGCCGGATAGGCCGATGGAAATCCACCGCGTCGGTCGATGCCGTGACGACGCGCATGCGCGCGAACCTTATCGCTGCAAGGCTCGCAGCCATATCCATCGCCTTTAGAACATCGCCGCCGTACATCGTGCCGACTATGTTCGTATGTACCGGCATTACCAGTTGCGCCAGCGTCACGGTTATCGCACGTTTTTTCTCTCGCTCAGCCATATCCATCACCCGAATCAGGAATCCACTGGGATTTGCATATAAGCATCGCGTCTCCCTACGCAATCCCTGTCCTGAAACATTATTCTAGCGCATCCGGTCTGTGTTCGATGATAAAATTGCGGTGATGGCGGGTGAGGATGGAATTCTTCTCAGGTTTCCACTCTTTGAAATGTTCGAAGACAGCATTCGGGCAGCGGTTACAACGCGCATCGGCGGAGTCAGCGAAAGCCCGTACGATACGCTCAACCTCGGGCTTCTTTCGGGCGACAAACCTGAACGCGTGATCGAGAATCGCCGCCGCGCACTCTCGCATTTCCGCACTGGAAAAGTTGATCCTGCGTACAAACTCTCAGACTGGGCTGGCGTAATGCAGGTGCACGGCAGCAAGATCGCCTTCGTCAGCCGCGGGCAAAATCGGAGCGAAGATGAAACGCAGCCCGACAGCATCGATACTGACAACGCGCGCGCGATATTCACCCATGGCGGCGTACCTACACTTGAAGCCGACGGAATGTGCACGTCCGAGGCGGGGATTGTACTTACAATACTCGTTGCGGACTGCGTTCCCGTCGTTCTTTACGATGCCAATAATCACGCGCTCGGTGTCGCGCACTGCGGATGGCAGCCGACGGCGAAGGGAGTTCTAACGAATCTGATCGCGACGATGCATGAAAGGTTCGGAACGCATCCGAGGGATACTTTCGCAGGCATCGGCCCCGGAATCGGCGGACATAATTACGAGGTTGGAGAAGATGTTGCGAGCCATTTCAGAGGCGAGGAATACGAGGGATTCCGTGTTCAATGGGAAAGCCCGAAAAACGCGGAAGGCGATGAGACGAAGTTCCATCTTAACCTACAGGCCGCGCTGAACGCGCAACTCTCTAACGCCGATATTCCGCGGGGACATGTAAACACGCTCGTTCGCTGCACTTTCGAGGAAAGAGAGATATTCTTCAGCTACCGTCGCGACGGCGCAAAAACAGGCAGAATGGCGCTTATGGCCGAGCTTTTGTAATGCATCATCGCTGAGCTGAAAGCGCCTTGAATGCGCTCGCCACTTCCCTGTTCACCATTACGTAGATGAACCAGATTCCGACGATCGTTCCCAGTGGAAACGCTGGAATGATCAGCACGCCGAGAACGATGGCGTTGATGCGCGCCCAGTTTCTGCCGAGCCAGAGCTTCCATCCGTTGAGCGCAAAAAGGACCGAAAAAACGACAATAACGACAATCATGAGCGGTACGACCCAGTTCATCTCCGCGAATCCCTCGCGGATCATCGAGATTTCCTCGCCGCCAAAGCCCATTTCCATAAGCTGCTGGAGCATCATGTTTATCACAGCCTCGAACATATTCCGCACAAAGAAAACCATCGAGAGATGAACGACAGCAACAACGAAGTGTGCGATTGCAACTGCCTTGACCTGGCCTGTCCACGCGCCGAATCTTGCTTTGGGTATCTCGTAGGCTTCAACTCCCTCGTTCTCAATCGCTTCATCTTGTACCGCTTGTGTCTCTCTATCATCGTGGTTCATCGGTTCACCATCTTCTTCTTCTCACAAACAGCTTTTCCAGTCCGAAAAATTTCGTGTTTCTTCCGCCGGGGATGAATGCGCGCTGCGCTGAAGGATGAAAGAGAACGAGAATAGTGATTATCAGAAATCCCGCCCGGAGAATATCCAGACTGAACGCGGCAAAGATGAGTATTATCACGCAGAGAAACCCCATGCTCGCCCGGTAGTTCTCGTCCGTCCGCCAGATAAAATAGCCGATGAATCCGTTGAAAAGCGCGCCCGCGATCCCCCACAGCATGTCCACCGTCATTCCGAAGCTGAATACGAATCCCGCCCAGCTTCCAAGAGAGGTTATCAGCGGCGTGAGAAGCCAAGGAACAACCGCAAGGATCAACGTCAGAACGCCCGATGCAATCCACAGAGCCGCAATTATCCTGACAACGATAAACCAGAAGTAAGTGGATCTACTCATTATCCGCAACCGGTCCAATCCTCAATATTGCCAATGTTTCGGCGACTCGACGCCGCTGTCGCCGTAGCGTAGCACGAACATCTCGCCGCCGCAATCGGCGCAGCGAGAATTCGGAAGTCATGCTGAATCATCCAGTAGGCCATTTGTAGCAGTTCGCTTTAATCGCCAGGTAATTCGCGTCAAGACGCGGCTCTAGCACGCGAAGGAATGCCAGCCGCCTGGCGATCTCCGAGACGTACTCCACTTCCTTAATCGTAAGCGACCTACCGAGCACGCCCTTTTCCCTGTACGAGAGCCATTTCTTGATTACCTGATAGCCGCCGATGTAGTACTCCCAAATCCGAACCGGAATGTTCCGCCAGTAAGCGAAGCCGTTAAGGTACACATCGCACGTTTCCTTTCCAAGCAACTCGACAAGGGACTCACGCGTCAGTCCGTATTTCGGCGCCGCAGCTTCGAAACGCGCCATTTCATCGTCGGAATACGCTCGCCGTTCGATTCTGCCCGATCCGGGCATTACGATCTCGGTTTCGTTCCGACCTTTGGACTTGTATCCCCAGCCGGCGGAAAGCTCGAAATGCCCTTCCGCTTCGCTCAACCGCTTGAGTTTGGGATTTATTGCCGTGATGTCCGCTATATTGTCGAAAAGCGCAACCTGCTCATCGCTTGGAGGATCGAGGCCGTACACCGGGGCTTTTTCGGTATCGAGCATGTCGGCGATTTTCGAGCCGTATCGGGCGGAATCGCGCAGAAGTTTATCCGAGTCGGGAAGCGGAATTCGCGGCCAATCCTGCCTTATTCCGTCCGCGTTTTCGGATAGATACAACGGCGAGTAGCCGATGGCGAGCGCGTGAAGCCAGATA
>JAGGVC010000092.1 GCA_021158185.1 bacterium
CAAAGCTAAGAATGTAAAGCGTGTAGCACAAATCGTTCCGCATTGTCAAGTGTATTCTGCTTTTTTTTGCGATAATCTGCGCGCTGCATATGCGAAGGGTGGCGGTGCAAGCGTAGGCGTGATGGTCGCCTATCTCACGGGCTGGTCGCTCATTGCAGCCTCCCGCCTGCCGATGGAAGTCGGAATACTCGGCTGGAAGCTGACGCTCATTCGCCTTGCATGTACGATTATCTTCGCGCCGCTCGCGGGTCTCATCGCAAACGCGCTTTTCTCAGGCGTCCGGCTCGACACAGGCGGGTAATCGATTAGAGGGGGGGTTTGGAGAGGGCAGATTCTACTTCCCGTATGCATCGCCGATAAGCCCGATCACGCCTGCGAGCCAGCTATTTAAGGGCGCCTTGATATTAAATTTTTCCGCAAGCTCGGTGATCTTCCCGTTAAGCCAGGATATCTCGGTCACTCTGCCTGCGCGCATATCCTGAAGCATGCTGCTGATATTAGGCGCTGTCGAACGTGCCACATCGAGCACGCGCTCGATTTCCGTTTCGCGGTTGAAGTGATAATCGGGATACGCAGCGTTTAGCACACCGCAGGTTTCGTTTACGAGCTTCACAACGAGCGGACGAAGCTCGCTTTCAAGGATGATCTCGTTTGGCGCGCCAGACAGCGCCGTCAAGGGATTGATCACTGCATTTACGATCACTTTTGCAAGCATAGCCCGATGCATATCCGCAGAGTGCCTGTAACGGATAAGCCCGTCGCCCTCAAGCAGATGGCTAAAGAGGTGCGCCGCCCGCTGATTGAAGGCCGCACGCGCCCCGCCGGATGCTGGCACTGCCTTTCCCCACGTGATCTGCGGCGCATCCGTGTAATAAAGCGTATCTCTGATAATTCTCGCTCCGCCGAATAGAATCCCAAGGAAAAAATCATCCGATTCGATCAGGCCGTTCGCCACTGCAAGAATCGGCGCATCAGGCCAATGCTCCCTGATCTCGGCGATAAGTGGCATCAGCGAGTGCGCCTTCACGCAAACGATCACCGCATCGAAGCTCACCGAATCGCTGGAATCCTGCCAGATATCCTCTGAAGATGCTAGAACGATATCTGAGTCACCGTCAAGTGAAAAATGACGAGCATCATTGCCATGAGCGCTTTCAGGGCCTGCGATTTCGGCATTTTCAGGATGAAACCCGCTCATTTCCTGAACCCCGCGCGCGGGACGCGCGATCAAGCCGTTTTCTGCGAGTTTCGCGCGCGCGATTCCATCCCTCACAAGCCAGAAAATCCGGGTTTCGCGCGCGTTTTCGCGCCCTTCACGACGCATAAGAAAATCGAGAATGACGAGCCTGCCGACGGGTCCGGCACCGATAACAAGCACATTTTTTTGACGATCACCCTCGGTTTTCATACGACGATATTCCCAGGAGCACGCAGATAAGCCCGTTTACACAAGGTTATTTCAGCTTATACGGTCATCAACAGTCTTTTCGGCACCAACATCAACATCTTGTTTGAGACTTTCGCTATCACCAACACCTGACCAATACCACTTGATCGCAGCCGGGATGATGCGATCTGTGTTGCCTGCATGGGCGATGTGCGCAGGCAAACTCCGAATGAAAACTCTGCCGTAGTGTTTCCTGCCGATGCGGCTGTCGAGAATGAATATGCAGCCGCGGTCGGTTCTGGAGCGGATCAGGCGACCGAATCCTTGCGCAAACCGCATTGCCGCTTGCGGAACGGAAAACTCCATAAAATCGTTTCCGCCCTGATTCTTGATTGCTGCGGCTCGCGCTTTTAACACGGGATCGTTGAAATTGGCAAACGGCATCCGGGTCAGAACTAACGCCCGAAGCGCCTTGCCCGGCATATCGAATCCCTCCCAGAAGCTGCGCGTACCGAAAAGCACGATGCCATCCTCATCGCGCATCCGTCCTTTGAGCACATCACGCGAACCGTCCCTGCCTTGACAGAGAAGCACGAGATCATCCGAAACAAGCGATTCCGCACGCTCGGCCACCGCGTCGAGATCGGCATAGCTGTTGAAGAGAACGAGCGTTCCGCCTTTGAATCCCTTCGCTACTCCCACCGCCACTCTCGCCACGGCATCGTGGTAAGGCTCCATATTTGCAAAATCAGGCTCCGGCAGATCATCGGCGATAATCACCCGCGCCTGATTCTCCATATCGAATGGCGTATTGAGCCTGATGGTCTTGAGCGTTGATTCGGGAAGCTCGGACATTCCAAGCCGCGACTTGAGATAATCGAATTCGCCGCCTGCCGTGAGAGTTGCACTCGTCATCACCGCGGACGCCTGCGAATCGAGGAACTCGCGGAATATCGAGCCTACTTCCAGCGGACAGACAAAGCATCGGAAGCCGATGCCCTCACGGGTAAACGCAAGCTTCGTCCACCTGATCGTCTCTTCGCTGTTGAACGTAAGCCCTGCGAGCGTGTAGGCGTAATCCTCGATGTCCTGCGCGATCATATTCGCCTCGGTCTGGAAGCCGTCGTCGTCCACAAACCCGTCGCCATCCTCGTTTGCGACAAGCGAAAGGATACCTGTCAGCCTGGTTTTCACTTCATTGAAGAGCCTCAACGCATTCTCGATGAGGTTTTCAAGCTTCGACGCCGCCTTTTCATCGCGCGGCCCGGGATTCGTGAGCGACAGGTCGGCATTCCGTCTGTTCCCAAGGTAATCCGACGCCCATTTGTCAATCTTCCGCTTAGCCTTAATCCAGTCCTTCACGTACCCCTTTATCTCACTACGATGCTCAACCGCATCGGCGAATGAAGGAGCGCCACTCTTGCCATCGACATCCTTTTTTTTAGATGAATCATCAGCAGCGCGTTCTTTCGCTCCTTTATCGCGCGCGCGGTTTGAATCTTTGCCGCCCAGTGCGTCGATAAGAAGCGCGTTGTCGAGCAGGCGGAGAACGTTGTTTGCAAAATCAATCATCCCCTGTCCGGTCAGTTCGGTCGTGAACTGGTCTGAGATCACATCTTCAAGGTTGTGCGCCTCATCGAGAACGAAGTGATTAACCTTCGAGAGCACGGTTTCCGCGTCGTTCCTTTCCGCGGCGAAAAGGCTGAACAAAAGCGCATGATTCATAACAACTATGTTCGATCTCATAGCCCTGTCACGCGCCTGATAGAACCAGCAGGCTTCGCGGAACTTGCACCGTCTCCTTAGACATGTCTGGCCTCCGCAGTCCACGGCCTGAAGAAGCGACCGCCTGTCGTTCATCGAAAGCCCCTGCGGTGAGGATGCCGTGTCCATATCGCCGTCGAGTGTCTGAGCCTGGAAGAATGCAAGCCGGATCATTTCCTCGAATGCCGCGTCACCGCGAACTATGCACAGATCAGTCATTCTCTTGGCAAGATCGCCCTTGCCGAACATCGCCTCACGCGCGCGCAGCCGGCAGAAATAATGCCTTCTGCCCTTCAGTAGTGTAATGGAAAATGGAATTTCGGAAAGAGCACCTTGTGCGGCGGGAATATCGTTCGATAGAAGCTGCTCCTGCAGGTTGATCGTATTGGTGCTGATAATGACCGGCAGCTTTTTGAAATCACTCAGGAGCATTGCAGGGATCAGATATGCGAGCGATTTGCCGATGCCGGTTCCGGCCTCGATCATCAGGTGATGTTCCTCGCTGAACGCCTGCCACGCGTAACCTGCCATTTCGCCCTGCTCGGCACGGTACTCGAAGCTGTCCATTGCACGCGAAAGACGATCCTCGTGCTGAAACGCCGTAGATACGATCGAATCAGGACTGAAATCTTTGAGCGAACTCTCGCGAGCGCCCTTGGATTTCGGAAGCGCGGCAGGCGGCGGTGGGATGTAATCGCTAACCGACATCCGCTTGAGAGCGTCGTACTCGGTATCGTAGAGAAGCGTGAGCATCGCAAGCTGGGAAAGCTCGTTGCGCGCAACGATCTCAGAAGCCCAGCCGATAAGGTTAGGATCGGCATCTGCAAGCCATCGCCAAAGCTCGATGAAAAGCTTACCAAGGATAGAGCTTGGATCGGGTGATTGTTGCGTATTCTGCTCGGTTGCGATCCTCTTGAGAACATCAGTTGGATCGGCTTCTTCAATCCGCTGCCAGGCGGGAAACCTGAGCGCGGCGACGGGCGCTATTTCGATGACATTCTCGGAATACTCTCGAAGACGTTCCTTCTTACTGCGACACCATACTGCCGAGTATTCGACGGATTCGCCCTGAGATTTCGCCCACGCGCCGTTGCTGTACTCAAGCGTATACTTGTCGCCTGCGTCAGAAAAGGAAACTGTGATTGAGCGTGTCAAACCGGTTTGATTCTATCATTCGAAATGCCAGCCGGAAACTGACAAGTGAAGCCCGAAGCAAACAGTACCGCGGTCGGGCGGTGACCGCGAGATTATTCATACTGGACATATCGGTGCGACACGCTATAATTGGCCGTCCACACCAGGGAGACTTAGCCCGCGGTATTCTGAACGAAGCCGCGGGCATTTTTCTGCTCAAATTCCAGTAAAGGCAATTATTTAAGCAAAGGCCGCGGTTGCCCGCGGCCTTTATCTTCATACATTCAGTTAGGACTGCTTCCAGTTACGGTGCAGGCAGAGCCTGTACAGCAGCAGTTCCTTCTACAAGCAACGATGCCGTGAAAGTAGGATTGTGGATTCCATGGCTGGCATCGTTCATCACCAGGTAGTAGTTCCAAAGCGCCGCACGGTAAGCGTTGCCAATCGGATCGTCCTTCGGAGGACCTTCGTGATCGTCCGGCTCAGGAGGATCAGAAACAACGGGACGGTTGTACAG